>QHVY01000003.1:3984-11356 GCA_003223695.1 Acidobacteriota bacterium | reverse complement strand
CAGACAACCGACAACCGAAAACCGATAACCGATTTCATCTATCGCCGTCTCGAGGACGCCTTGCGTGGCCCGGTGGATGTCGAGGATTACGTAGGCCGGGCGCGCGATCGCCAGCCGGTTCTCGACATCGGCTGCGGACGCGGCGAGTTCCTCGACGCGTGCAAAGCTGCAGGAATCGATGCGCGCGGATTCGACATCAACGAGCGTTCTGTCGCCGATCTGCAGAAGCGCGGCCTGGACGTGACTCTCGCCGGGGTTCCGGAATGTTTCGAAGGCATTCGTCACGGCTCAATCGGCAGCGTCCTGGCGATGCACGTCGTCGAGCACCTGCCGGTCGAACATCTCTTCGCGCTCTTTGCGCAAGCGGCGCGCGTGTTGCGGCCCGGCGGACTTTTCATGATCGAGACGCCGAATGCAGAATCGATCGCGATGAGCGCGTCCGATTTCTGGCGCGATCCGACTCATCTCGCGCCGCGGCACCCGGCCGCACTGACGCTGCTCGCGCGCGAGCACGGATTCTCGATTGAGGAAGTGAGGGCAATTCATCCGCTTCCGGCTGGCAACGAGATCGAGTACAGCCCCGAGGATTCCGAGTCGGTCCGCCGAGCGGTGGAGATCATCAACGAGCGGATCCTCGGCCCGCAGGATCTACGGCTGATTTTGCGTCGGAGCTGATGGCGGCAGATCGATCACCATGTTGCGGGGTGGCGGGGGAGGAACGCGATGCGGCAAAAATCCGAGGAGCAGACCGGTGACCAGGCCGGCGATGTGTGCGGCGTTGTCGATGAACTTCACTGAGAAGCCGATCACGATGTTCACCGCGATCCAGAAAATCAATTGACCAACCAAGCTTCTTGTCCACGGTTGATGGCGATACTGCGGCGAGCGTCGAATAGAGAAGATGAACGCGCCGAGAATGCCGAAGATCGCGCCGCTCGCACCGACGGCAGGCCCGTGTTGGTAGAGCGAGCTGGCAATCGATGCGCAGATTCCGCTGACGAAATAAATCAGCGCAAAGCGTCCTGATCCGAACAGCGTCTCGTACAGCGTGCCGAGCTGATACAGCGCCCAGGAGTTGAGAAACCAGTGCAGCCAGCTGCCGTGGAGGAACATGGCGGCGATGAGCCGGAAATATTCACCGCGCTGGAGCAGACCCGGCACGATCGCACCGAGATCGACCATGCGTTGATCGCTGAGATAGGCGCTGGTCGCAGCCTCGTATCCCCAGACGGCAGTGATGATGACGAGCAGCGCGGTCGTGACCGGCGTGAGGCGGGGAATCATCCTTTCTCCAGCAGCGCCGAGACGCGCCGCATGAGAAGGTGTGCGAGTCGCGGAGAGAATTCTTTCAACCGCATGTAGACTGCCGCGCCTAACGGAAGAATGCGCCGATACCGTCCATCCTCGGCCGAATTGCAGATCGCTTTCGCAACGCGCTCCGGCTTGATCGCCAGAATCAACCGCGATGCGCCCGGCATTTTGCCGCGTTCCGCCTTCACGAAGAAATTCGTGTCCACCGTGCCCGGACAGACCATGGCCACGCGAACGCCGCGGTCGATGACCTCGTCTCGCAGCGCTTCGGAGAAACCGATCATGGCGAACTTCGTTGCACAATATCCGCCCATCCGGGCGTAGCCCATCATCCCGGCGATGGAAGCGACGTTCACGATGGTGCCTTCGCGGCGGGCAAGCATCGCCGGCAACGCCGCCTGCGTGCACCACACCGCGCCGAAGTAATTCGTGCGCATCATCTCTTCGAGATCCTCCGGTTTGGCATTTTCGATTGCCTCGAAGATCGCGAATCCGGCATTGTTGACCAGAATGTCAATTCGTCCGGCGGAGTCTATGAGACGCTTGCAGTCGGTGCGATTGGAGACATCTGCAACGATTGTTGTGCACGACACGCCGCGGTCGCGGCACAGCCGTGCGATTTCATCGAGCAGCTCGCCGCGCCGGGCGGCGATCACCACATTGGCCCCGCGACGTGCGAATTCGAGGGCTGCCGCCCGCCCGATTCCGCTCGAAGCACCGGTGATCACAACGGTTTTGCCGGATGAGGACTGAGGACTGAGGACTGAGGACTGAGTAGCTCCATGAACAGTTTTTTTGGCCATCGCTCAGTCCTCAGCACTCAGTCCTCAGTCCTGAGTGGTGGCAGGTTTATAGCATTGACTGCATCGCTTAGCGGCACCTATACTCGGCGCATCCTCTACTTCGGCTCGACGATGCCCAACGACCACACCTAGACTGGAGGCCATGCCGATGCCGTTCGAAGAAGTCAAGAAAGTCTGGATGAACGGACGGCTCGTCGATTTCGCCGACGCCAAAATCCACATTTTCACGCACGCCCTCCATTACGGCTCAGGACTCTTCGAAGGTATCCGCTGCTACAACACGAAAAATCAGGGACCGGCGATTTTCCGCCTCCACGATCACACGCGGCGCCTCTACGACAGTTGCAAGATTTATCGGATGGACATTCCCATTCCGCCCGAGCAGTTCGAAAAGGCGTGTGTGGACACCGTCGCTGCGAATGAGTTTCAGGATTGCTATCTGCGCCCGGTCGTCTACCGCGGCTTCTATTCGCTCGGAGTCGATCCTTCGAAGTGCCCGATCGACATCGTCATCGGCGCCTGGAAGTGGGGCAAATACCTCGGTCCTGAGGCCCTCGAGCACGGCGTGGATGTCCGAGTGTCGTCCTGGAATCGAATGGCGCCGAACACGTTCCCGCCGCTTGCGAAGGCGACGGGCAATTACATGAATTCGATTCTCATCCGCCAGGAAGCGGCCGCCGATGGATATGCCGAGGGAATTGCGCTCGACGTGAACGGCTATGTCAGCGAAGGCTCCGGCGAAAATGTTTTCCTCGTGCGCGACGGGCGAATTTTCACGCCGCCGCTCGGCGCTTCGATCCTCGCTGGCATCACACGGTCAAGCATCATCAAGATTGCCCGCGATTTTGGACTCGAAGTGGTCGAAGGCCTCGTGCCGCGGGAGATGCTCTACATCGCTGATGAGGTGTTTTTCACCGGCACCGCCGCCGAAGTGACGCCCATTCGCAGCATCGATCGCGTACAGATCGGCAACGGCAAGCGCGGCCCAATCACGGAGCGAATCCAGAAGGAGTTCTTCGCGTACATTGGCGGAGAGATTCCCGATCGCTACGGCTGGTTCACGCCGGTGTACGCCGAGCGCGCCGCCACTGCGCGCAAACCGGCGCTCGTGGCGCGCTAGAGCGTCGCCAGATACTCCGCGAACACTTCGTTAAACAGCGCGCCCGGCCTGCGCTCGCGAATTTGCCGAACGATTTGCGGTCCGCTCACGCCGAGTTTGTTGAGGATCACGCCGGCGATGAGCGCCGATCGGTTGAATCCCATTCCGCAGTGCGACAGCACGCGATGGCCGGCGCGAATCAGCTCGGCGCCAAGTGTGCCTACCGCGTCGAGGCGAGCGAGATTGGGAAGTTGCTCGTCGTAAATCGGAAAGTAAACGTACAGACAGCCCTCGGGCGTGGTGGGGATGCATTCATCCAAACCGGCGTCGAGATCGATCACCGTGTCGATGCCGAGGTCGGCGAGCGGTGACCACTCTCGAATCGCTGGCGAAATGTAGAGATGGCCGTCGTCGTCGATTCGGTAGAACTCGATGGTGGTGAGATTGTAGGGCACGGCTGCGCCGTGCCGCACTCAGGGTTCGGCAGGCCGCAGGCCTGCCCTACAGCAAACCGCGGCCGCGCATCGAGCAATAGCGCTGGGCTCCAACGATCAGGTGATCGACGAGCTCGACGTCGACGAGCGACAGCGACTGCTGCACGCGCCGCGTAAACGTCAGGTCCTCGGCGGATGGCGACGGATCGCCCGATGGATGATTGTGGAACAGAACGATTCCCACTGCGTTCACTTCGAGCGCGACGCGCACGACGTCACGGCTCGACACCAGAGCACGGGCAACGGTGCCGACGAAAATCTCACATTGTTTGAGCACCCGCTGCCGCGAGTCGAGAAGGATGGCGCCGAGGTGCTCCTGTGACTCGTGTGCGTAGCGGCTGACAAGCGCGCGGCCGATAAGGCCGTCGTCGTAGCGGACGCCGTCGCCGTTTTCGGGCGCGGTGACGCGGCGAGCGATCTCGAACGCCGCTGCGATCCGCGTCGCCTTTGCCGCGCCGACTCCTTGCGTTTGTGCCATGGCATCGGCGGTGCTGCGGCCGAGTGAGCCGAGACCATCTCGCAGCAACTCGCGCGCAAGTTGAATCGCGTTTTTGCCACGCGTTCCCGATCCGAGGAGGATTGCCAGCAACTCGGCGTCGGAAAGCGTCTCCGGGCCATGCTTGCGCATCTTCTCGCGCGGCCGGTCATCGAGCGGAAGGTCAGCGATCAGTTCCTGCATCGAGAACCGCTTGCACGATTGGTGGCGTCGCTTCGGCGGCGTTCGCAGCAATCGCGTACGCACACGAAGAGCTGAGAGCGCTGAGCTGCGGGTTGATTTCAATCGACAGTCCTTTGTGAAAAGACACCAGTCCGGCGGCAGGAAAGACGACGCCCGATGTGCCGATGATCAGCAGGAGATCGGCATCGCGAACTGCTCGCGCGGCGCGCTCGAATGCGCCTTCAGGAAGCAGTTCACCGAACCACACGACATCAGGCCGGAGAAGAGCTCCGCAGGCACAGTGGGGCGGCAGATCCGTGAATGGATCGAGCGCGTCAGTGCGCTTGTTCTCGCGCACGCATCGCGCTCGAAAAAGACTTCCGTGTAGCTCGATGACGTCAGTCGATCCGGCGCGGTGATGGAGCCCATCGACGTTCTGCGTCACGACGAGGGCATTTGGGAGTTTTGCAATTGCGACGTGTGCCGCGTTCGGTTGCGCTTCGCGTACGAGTGAGCGGCGCCACTCGTACCATTCCCACACTAAAAGCGGATTTCGCGCGAACGCCTCCGGAGTCGCCAGATCTTCGGCGCGGTAGTTACGCCACAAGCCGCCGTCGCCGCGGAAGGTCGGGATTCCGCTGTCGGCCGAAACGCCGGCGCCAGTCAGTACGACCGTGGTTCGCGGCCGCTGTTTGTGGATTGCGGCAATTGCCGCCTTCAGCGCTTCCACAACCCGAGGATACCTCGGCTCGGAAAGCGCTCTACGCCACGTAGAGCCGCCTCTTAGGCGGCTCGAGCCGGCTGAGAGCCGGCTCTACGTTGCGTTAGGCCGTCGGGACGTTCGCTTCGTTGATCTGGATGAAGGCGTCCTTGCGCAGGCGGTCGATGTACGCTTTGTAGTCGCGCTGCCACGCATCATCGCTCGCATCTTTGCGCAGCTTCTCCTTGACCGACTCGAATGCCGGGATTTCCGATGGTAGCCGCTGCTCGACTTTCAGGATGTGCCAGGCGGTCTTCGCTTCGATCGGTCCGATAATCGCACCCGTCTGGCTGTTGAACACCGCTTTGTCGAGCTCCGGAAGAAGCTCGCCGCGCGTGACTTCGCCGAGGTCACCGCCTTTGTCCTTCGTCGGCGCTTGTGATGCCGTTTTCGCGAGCAGGGCGAAGTCGGCTGAGTTGCGAGCCTGCTCTGCAATCTGCTGGATGCGTTGGCGCGCCTGTTCGATGCCTGCAGCGTTATCAGGCTTGAGAATGACGATCTCGCGTAAGCGGGCGCGCTCCGGAAGCCGATAACGCTCCTTCTCGCGGTCGTAGCGCTCGCGAAGCTCCTTGTCGGTGAGCTCCTCGCGGCCGCGCAGCTCGCGGGCGAAGACTTTGTTCATCAAAATCGTATCGCGCAGGCGGGCTTCCATTTCTGGGCGCGTCAATCCTGACTTCTGCAGCGACTCGTTGAATTGCTGGTCGGTCGTCAGGCCGTACTGCTGCTTCAGTTTTTCGATCGCGTCCTTCACATCATCGCCCGTGACATTGAGACTGAGTCGGTCGGCGCGGTCTTTGATGAGGAGCTCGGAGATCAGGTCGTTCGTGAGGTTTTTCCGAAATTCTTCTTTCTTCGATGCGATTTCTGCGGGCGGCGATGTCTGTTCGATTTCGTTATAGCCGTCGTGCAGGCGCTTGAGGTACTGCGTGCGTGTCACGACGCGATCGCCGACTCGGATAACAATCGCCTCTACCACCTGTGCAGCGGTGGCGGCCGCGGCTGTTCCCGCGATCAAGAAAGCAATCAAGCACTTTTTCATACGACAACCGACAACCGGCAACCGACAACCTTTATTCGTTCTCGGACTTTGGAAGCGTTCCCGAGTACCGGAAAGGCAAGCGCTTGGTGAGGACGGAAACCGGCATCTCCTTGCGCGCCTTTCCAACGACCTCAGCGATTCGGTTGCGGACCTCCTCTTCCTTGAGCCGCTCGCGGATGACCGGCGCCGCTGTCTGCAGGTCGACGACGCCGGGCGGCTTCCGTTCATCCACTCTGAAAATGTGGAAGCTCGAGTCTGTTCGTATGACGCCGCTGACGCTGCCGGGTTTCAGGGCGAAGATCTCGTCTTCGAACATCTTCGGCAGCTCGCCGCGTGCGACGAAGCCAATTTCGCCGCCTTTTTTTGCGTTCGGTGCGAGTGAGTATTGGCTGGAGAGGTCGTCGAACGATGAGCCTTTCTTCAGCTTTTGCTGGATGTCGTTGGCGAGGTTTTCGTCGTGCACCAGGATTTGTCGCACGTGCACCTCTTCGCCGCTTCGGAATTCTGCGGCGTGCTGATCGTAGTAAGCGCGCACGGCGATGTCTGTTGGAGTGGCAACGTCGGCGGCCAACTCGGCGATCAACTTCTGCCGGCGCATGTCGTCGCGTTTTTCGATGACCGTTGCTCCGGCGTCGTTGCGCACCGCTGATGCGATCTGTTCTGCCGGGATCTCTACGCCATGCGCGGACGCATATTCGGAAAGGATGATCTCCTCGACGTACTGATCGAGAATCGCGCTGGCGACTTCGGGGCCCATCTGCGCGAGATCAGTGCCGGTATTGCGCTCCAAATAACGTTTGAAATCGGCCAGAGCGATCATACGCTCGCCGACGCGAGCCACGACGTCCGCCGGAACGGACGGCTTTCGATGACACGCCGCGACCGCGATGCAGAGTGTGAAGACCAGTAGGCGACGCACGCAGCGCGGCGAGTGTAGCCAACTTTTCCACTTTTCGCCTGTATTTGATAGCCGGAGGTTCCTGATGAAGAAACTCACGCTGTGGGTGATCTCGTTTGCCCTGGCCTTGCCGTTGGCGGCTTCTGATTACGCTGGTCTGCGGTTTGCGGAACCGCAGATTCTTCCTGATCTGCACGTCCCGTATTCCGAGCTCCTGAGGGGTATGCCCGATCGCGGTTCTCCTCGCATTCGCTCGAACGTTGTTCTTGAAGGCTCTGAAGCTGGCTTTGTGCTGCCGATCGTTGGCAGC
>QHVY01000003.1:0-3963 GCA_003223695.1 Acidobacteriota bacterium | reverse complement strand
ACCGCCGGACTATCGCGCAGAACGTCGCCATCTATTATTTTCCGATCGGCGGTGGCGCCGCGAACTGCACCCGGCCTTCAACGGTTCTGCGAATGGATGCGCAGACCTGGTACTTTTGGAGCGATTTCGTCGCCGATTACCTTCACACTACCGGCCTTGGCGCGGTCATCATCCTCGGCGTGACCTCGTCGGGTGCGCTCGACAATTCGGCGCAAATCGATGGCAACTCCCGAATCTGGACTCCGGAGCCGGGGACGAGCGGCACCAGCTCGCAGAACTTCCCTTCAGTCTCGCTGCAGATGCCTCCGGGCGCTCAGAGCTCGTTCGGCCTGCGATCGGATGAGTTCTATCGTTCGAACTATGGCATCTTCAACTACGATGTGGCCGCGCGGACGTTTGACATCACGGCCAACGGATTGCGCAGCCAGAACACTTTCTCGACGACCGTCGATGCCTGCTCGGCGATTCTCACCTCGGTGCCGGGCGGTCCTTACGGATCCTACGAGCTGGTAGTCTCGGCGCGCGATGGTCGCTCGTTGTACTTCAGCTTCGGCTCTTCGGTCGATAACGCGACCGGCGACAGCTGGAGCGTGATCGGCCGCAGTTTCTAACTCAGTTCCTTCGTCTATCCTGAGCGAAGCGAAGGATCTCCGGTGCGACAGCCACGATCGTTGCGCTTGAGATCCTTCGCCGTCGGAGCCTGCCCTGAGCGAGCGCGAAGCGCGAGTCGAATGGGCGGCTTCTAATGAACTGGGAAGTCGCAAGCTGTCACCCCGAGCGTTAGCGAGGGGCCTGGAGGGATGGGCGGCGCAAGAATGACTTCGTGCCGCCCGCTTCCCCAGGCCCCTCGCTAACGCTCGGGGTGACATGAGGAAAATGTGCTGTTCACTTCCGCCCCAACGGCGCGGGCGCCGTCTACCCGGCCAGGAGGAAGTGGATCACCCTGTGATGGACTGGAGCAGTTCATCGATCGCATCGATGACCTGCGGTCCATGCGCCTTGAGCGGGAACGACAGCACGCCGTTCGGGGTAAAGCGAACCTGAGAATTGGCGTTGATGAGCTGCAGCAGTTTGTTGGGGTCGACTTTCGCTTTTTCCGTGAGCTTTACCACACCGAGCGCGCCCTGACGTACGATCGAGACGACGCCGAGCTGCTGCGCGAATCGCTTGACGCGAACGAAGTGCAGCAAATTCTCCACGTTCACCGGCAGCGCGCCGAAGCGGTCGCGCATCTCGTTTCGGATCGCCTCGAGCCGCTCATCAGTCGTCGCCGCAGCGATTTTTTTGTAGAACATCATTCGCACGTTCTCGTCGCCGATGTAATCGTGCGGGATGTAGATGTCGACGCCGAGATTCATGGACGTCTCCACTTCCTCTTCGACGACCTCGCCCTTCAGCTCGCGAATTGCCTCTTCGAGCAACCTTGTGAACATCTCGAAGCCGACGGCGGCGATCTGTCCCGATTGCTCGCCGCCGAGGATGTTGCCGGCTCCGCGAATTTCGAGGTCCTTGGCCGCAATCCGGAATCCCGCGCCAAGGTCGGCGAACTCCTGAATGGCGGCGAGACGCTTTCGAGCGTCGCTCGTCAGGATTTTGTCGCTGGGAACGAGTAGATAGCAGAACGCCAGACGGTCGCTGCGTCCGACGCGGCCTCGCAACTGATAGAGCTGCGACAGGCCGAAACGTTCCGCATGATTAATTAACATTGTATTGCACGCTGGTATATCTATACCATTTTCGATGATCGTCGTCGCCAGCAGCACGTCGTGTTCGCGATTGATGAAGGACAGCATCGCGCGTTCGAGCTCACGCTCGTCCATCTGTCCATGGCCGACGATGACCCGCAGGCCGGGAACGACTTTCTCGAGATACTCCTTCATCCCATAAATGGACTCGACGCGGTTGTGGACGAAGAAAATCTGGCCGCCGCGGCCGACTTCGAATTCGATGGCCTCGCGGATGAAATCGTCATTGAACGGTACGACCGCCGTTTGAATCGCCAGGCGGTCCTTCGGCGGCGTCTCGATGACGGAGATGTCCCGGATGCCGACGAGCGACATGTGCAGCGTGCGCGGGATGGGAGTGGCGGACATTGACAGCACATCAACTGCTTTTTTCATCTGCTTCAGCCGTTCTTTTTGACCGACGCCGAAGCGCTGCTCCTCGTCGATGATCAGCACGCCGAGGTCTTTGAAGGCGATGTCTTTGGAGAGGATGCGGTGCGTGCCGATGACGATGTCGATCTCGCCGGTCTCGAGTTTGCGCACGATTTCTTTCTGCTCTTTTGGCGAGTAGTAGCGCGTGAGCAGCTCGATCGTGACTGGAAACGAGGAGAATCGCCGCAGAAACGTGCGGTAGTGCTGATACGCGAGGATGGTCGTCGGTGCGAGCATCGCCACCTGCTTGCCATCCATCACTGACTTGAACGCCGCGCGCATTGCCACTTCGGTTTTTCCGTAGCCGACGTCGCCGCATAGCAGGCGATCCATCGGCTTTCGCGATTCCATGTCCGATTTGACGTCGTCGATCGCGGACCCCTGGTCCTCCGTCTCCTCGAACTCGAACGCTTCTTCGAACTCGAACTGCCACGGAGAGTCTTTGCTGAACGCGTGGCCCTGCACCATCTGCCGCGTGGCGTAGAGCTTCAGCAGCTCGTCGGCCATGTCGCGCATCGCTTTCTTCACCGACGCTTTTGTGCGCGCCCACGCCGTGCCGCCGAGTTTGTCGAGCTTCGGCTGCGTGTCGCCGCCGCCCGAGTATTTTTGAATGAGATTGAGATTCTCCATCGGCATCAGTAGCTTGCCGCCGCCGGAGTACTCGATTTCCATGACTTCGCGTTCGGTCTCGCCGAACGGGATGCGCTGCAGCCCATGGAAGCGGCCGACACCGTGGTCGACGTGGACGATGTAATCGCCGACCTTCAAATCGCGTAGATCGGTCGCGAACGCGTCGGCGGTTCGCTTCTTGCCACCGATGCGCGTTGAAGTCGGCGGCTCGAACAGATCCCATTCGCAATACGCGGTGAGGTTGATCTCTTCGAATTCGAATCCACGCGGCAGTGGGCCGGGCGTGATCTCCAGTCTGAACTCGAACTCCTTCATGAGGCGCTCGATTTTTTCCACGCCGCCCTTCGTCGCCGTGAAAAAGATCTGCCGCCGATTCCGAGTTTTTTTGACGTCTGCTGCGAACTCGCTCAAACGATTCTGATAACGGTCGACCTGCGGCGCGTGAAACGCGAGCGCGCCGGCGAGATCGCCGATGTGCACTTCGCTCATCGACATTCGCGCGGTGTTGAGGAATGTGAATACGTCCGGCCCGGGCGTGGTCACCTTCTCAGGCGGATAAACTGCCCGGCCCTTCGCGGCCGCGGAGTCATATTCGGTCCGTAGCAGTGATTCGAACTTCGCAACATTCGTGGTGATCTGATCGGGCTCGATCAGCACCACCTCCCACTCTCGAATCGCCTCGGAAAACGAGATCGTGTCGGTCGCTACAGCCGCGTAATGCTCGATTCCTGCGAACGTGCCGTGCTCGTTGAGACGATCGATTTTCTCCGCGACGTCGCGCTTGAACAGCGGATCCATGAAATCGAGTGACAGCCGCCGAGCGACCGCGCTGCGTGTCTCGCGCGTCATCGGGAACTGCGTCATCGGCAGAATCGTCGCGGAGTCGAGTGCGTCCTCGGATCGTTGCGTTTCGACGTCGAAGCGGCGGAGTGACTCGATCGTGTCGCCGAACAACTCGATGCGCAGTGGCTTCGGCAGATTCGGCGGAAACACATCGAGAATCCCGCCTCTGAAGGCGAACTCGCCCGCCTCGCCGACGAGATCCGTGCGCACGAAGCCGTTCTCGACCAGCGTTTGCATCACGGCGCGCGTGTCGACCTCGGCGCCATGCTGCACGCGAACGATGCGGCTGGCGAACGCCTCCGGCCGCGGAATTCGCGCGAAGAGCGCGCGGGCG
>QHVY01000002.1:6031-9101 GCA_003223695.1 Acidobacteriota bacterium | reverse complement strand
TGTTCATTCTTTGTCTGCTGTTCGTTGCGCCGCTCTTCGGCCAGGCGACTTCGGTATCGGAGATGACCCGAACGGATCAGCTCGCTATAGCGGCGCCGACGTGGAGCGGTGAGACCGGTCTTTTCACAACTGTGACCGGAAATACCCTGCATGGGGGCGATCTCTCATTCAGCATCTACGCGCAGAACTGGCGGCTGCTGGCGGGGCCGGCGCCTGATTTCGCACTTCCCTCTGCTCGTCGGTACCGCGATTACGGGTACGATCTCGATCGGCTGAGCGCATCGATCGGTTTCGGTCTGACCGATCGGTGGGAGATCAGCGGCATGGTGCCGTACGATCGCATCCGCGGCCAAGGCGGCGATCGTGCCTGGCCGGATCTGTAGCGATGCTGGACCATTGATCGAGAAATCCTTTGGAAGCGGCGCGGCGTTGTCGGTATTTGCCGATCTTCCCACCGGAAACAAAGACAGCGGTATCAGCAGCGGCAACGGCAAGTACGGTCTGGGCATTCACTGGACCGGCGGAGTAACTTCGCTCGCCGCGTCCTACGCCGTGGTCTCAAATCGAAACGCGAGCCATTCGAATTTCCCGCCGGGCGCGCCGACCGATGTGACTCTCCCAAATGAGATTCATCTCGACGGAGGCCTCAATATCCCGCAGGGTTGGTGGCGGGCGACAAATTGGATCAGCGAAGTCAACGCCATCCTGTACACGGGCGGCGATCGCAAACCGAAAGCGCCGATCTTCCTGGTCACCGGACTCCGTCATTGGTTTGGCAGCAGCGGATGGGCACTCAGCCTCGCGGGTCGCTGGAACGTCGGCAAGTTTTCGTATGACAACGACGAATGCCGCATTACCGAGCTCTCCGACTGCGGCGTCAGCGGACTCGTAGGTCTGACGTACGCGCCGCTGCATCTGGCGCGCATCGCTCCTCCACCGGTCGTCGCCCCTCCGCCGCCTCCGCCGCCCCCTCCCGCGCCGGCTCCGGTTCCGCCGCCTGAGGCGCCTCCAGTCACGCCGCCGCGCGTGCCGACGGAGATTCGAACTGACGAAATTCACTTCGAGAGCGGCTCGGCGCGTCTGACGAACATCGCCAAGGCGATCCTCGACGACGTGGCGCTGCGCATGAAGCAGGAGCCGACTTCGACGGCGATCGTCATCGGCTATACCGACAGCAAGGAGGCGACCGGACCGAACGCCGATCTCGATCGCCGCCGCGCTGAAGCGGTGCGCGATTACCTGGTCAGCCGCCACGGCATCGATCCGTCGCGGATCACGATCGAGGGACGCGATGCACGCGAGCCGGTGGGCGACAACAACACGGCGGAAGGACGTCTGAAGAACCGCCGCGTGGTGATCCGTCTCATGCTTCCGTAAACGAGCTCCGCACGCGGAGTGATGAAGGGCAGCCGCGAGGCTGCCCTTCGTTTTGCGACGAAGCATGCTCACGCCGAAGCAGCGTCAATTTCTAAAAAGTCTCGCGCATTCCCTTTCGCCCATAGTGCGCGTCGAAGTTGATGACGGCTCCAAGCGCCGTGAAATTGCCGAGGAGCTTGCAAGAGCGGCGGATGCAGAGGTGGCGGGAAGGATCGGCAAGCTGGCGATTCTTTATCGACGGCGGGAAGAGAAGCCGAAAATCAAGTTGCCGTGATTGGCTGTCACCGGACGGCGCGCTGCCGTTGCGCGACGATTGTGACGGTGAGCGTCGCCTGATGCGTCACTGCCCCGCTGGTCATCGTCACTTGAATGCGGTAGTTCCCTGGTCGCGCCACGGCGGAGGGAGAAATAGTCACGATTGTCGTCGTGCCGGGGCGTACGGACCCACTCGTCGTCACATTTCCAGAGAAGCCGTCCATTGGCACTGCGGTGACGGTGGCCGCGTCATTGAACCCGTTGATGGCGGCGATCGTAAATGTGGCGTTTTGCGTCGTGCCTGGCCGGATCTGTAGCGATGCTGGACCATTGATCGAGAAATCCTTTGGAAGCGGCGTTGCCGGAACGCTCGTACTTCCGCCGCTCTTCAGATTCGAGACGATGTCCCAGATCGCCGGATCTTCGGCGCCCGCCCGCCAGTGCGCAAAGCCGGCGATGCGATGCCTCGAGGTCACGTAGGAGACCTTCGTCGAGTAGCTGGTTGCGTCTTCGAAGTACACGGTGCGACCCGAATAGGTGAATGTGGCCTCGCCGTCGCTGTCATGAGTGATCGTGGCGCCCATGTTCGATGCGAGATGGCGCGCATCGTCGTAAGTGAGACCGGTCGCATTCGTGCCGGCCCAGTCGTATCCGTACCACGGCAAACCGAAGATGATCTTGCTCGTTGGAATCGTGGCCTCTGCGTATGTGGCGATCTGGTCCAGCCAGGCGAGCGGCGCGATGTCGCCGGCCGGTCCACCCGGATAGTGTTTGTCGTAGGCCATGATCTTGATCGAATCCACCGCCGCGCCCAGCGCCGGATAATCCTCTCCGGCGGGACCGTCCCACGTTGGCGAATCGCTCGTCTTCGCCACGACAGTGACTGAGAGTTTTTTCCCTGCGGCGTGCAGTTTGATCGCCAGAAGTTGAACGAAATTGGTAAACGCGCCGCGAGCCGCTCCCGGGAGGAGCTCATAATCGATGTCGATTCCGTCGAAGCCTTTTGTCGCCACGAGCTGCGCCAGGGCTTCAGCATGCGATTCCCGGCCGGCCGCTGTTCCGAGAACGCTCGCCACCAGCGCGCCGTTGAATTGACCTCCGGCGTTGTTCTTGATCGTCGGGATCAGCAAAGTGCCGGTCGTCGCCGCGCGCATGGTTGGATCTTCGGCGCCGGAGTTGCGGCCGATCGAGCCATCCGCGTTGAGCGTGTACCAGCCGGGATTCGACTCGGTCATGGCTCCTGCATGGCGTTGAACAGTCGTCAACGCGTTCGGATCCCAGGTCGGAATCCAGACGCTGATCGTGTATGCCGCACTAGCGGGAATCGTTGCTGCGAAGAAAAGCAGCAACGCCATGAGCCGTGATCGCATCGAGCCTCCTTGCGATCACGTCCCACTGAGGAATTCACATTCGGCAGCCCGGCTGTCTCAGGATTTGA
>QHVY01000002.1:0-5988 GCA_003223695.1 Acidobacteriota bacterium | reverse complement strand
GAGGTTGGCTATGGCAACGCGGCCTTGAATTGGTCGAGGCTGGTGTCGTGGAGGATCGGGAAACGGACGAGGCTCATCGGTGAAGTGCTGGGCTTGATGAAAGCCTTCGTCATCTGATCGTAGAGAGCGCCTTCGTAGCCGTACTGCCGCGCTGCCCGCTGCACGGCGAAGTCAACATTACTGTAAGGGTACGCGATGAACCTGACTGGCTTGCCAGTTTTTGCTTCGATGAGTGTCTTGCTGTCGAGCAGCTCGTGTCTGAGAAATTGCGCATAGTCCTCGGCAGTGAAGTCCTTATGCATTTGTAAGGTCAGGAGGGCGTGCGTGAATGTGTGACTCTCGATATCCACTCCTGCGTCCGCCATCTCGATCACTTGCGCCCAGGTCACATAGTTTTTTCCGACGTTGACGATCTGCGGATAAATAAAGAATGTGAACGGCAACTTCCGTTCGCGCATCCGCGGAAAAATTTCTTTGTACGTGCTCAGATATCCATCGTCGACGGTGATCACTACCGGCCTCGGCGGCAGATCAGCGCGGCTTCCCTTGAGGTAATCGACGAGGTCGGCGAGAGGGACGACGTGGTAACCGTTCTGATCAAGGAAATCGAGCTGCGCGGTGAAATCCTTCGTATCCAGCGTATACCGATCCGCCTCGGTCGGAACGTCTGGAAAACCGGGCGGCGGGTGCGTCTTGAACGGCGGAACGCCTCCAGGGACGACCTCGTGGTACGACAGAATCGTGGCGATCGGCGTCTCAACAGCGAACAGTGAGCTTGCGCTGAGAAGCAGCGCGATCGCGGCGATTTTCAGTCGGAACATCGCCGACTAATTTTGCAATCGAGGTGCCCCGCCGACCTGTCCGCGCGACGAGGAAACCGGACTGTCGCCACGCGTCGAGCGCAGCGGGACCGCGCCAGGATCGACCGCCGGGCAAAGGCTGGGAATCTGGAACGTCCAGCTCGCCTCAACGCGCCGGCCAGTTTTTCTTTCCGTGGCCCAAACCAACGCTCGGTGTAGAGCGCCCTTCAGCTCTTCCGTCACTTCGAGCGAGACCAATCCATTCTCCGTGTCGTACGTGTACGGGATGGATCCAGCCATCGACAGCAATGCCAGTCCGACCGATTTCGGATCGAGGTTCTTGTGATTCGGAATCTTCGCCGAGATCATCACCAGCTGACCTTGATCGAGGAGCTGTCCGGGTTGCGGCGACATGTCTTCGAGAGGCAGAGGTTGAGCGCCGAGGTAATGGCGGAAGGCGGCGAAATCCATGCGTTTGTCAATGACCACTCGGCGCAAGCGGAAGGGGTTCAAGCCCGGCGTGATGCGTCCATATTCGCAGGTGAGCGCCCCTTCGTAACCGGCTTTGGCCACGTCAGTGATCAGAAGATGATCGTACTCACCGTATGGATATGCGAGAAAGCTGACGGCATGTCCGGTCTCCCGTTCGAGGATTCGCTTGCTCTCCACGAGCTCGCGCTGTAGCCATTCTTTGTATTCCTTGTCGTCGAGCGTTGTATGCCGCCGCTTCGTGAGAAACGGATGGGAGTAGGAATGGCTCTCGATGTCCACGCCGCCATCGGCCATCTCTTTCACCTGCTTCCACGTGAGAGCGTAGGCAGTCTGGCCGATGATCTTCGGATAAATGAATACGGTGAACGGAAAATGGCGCTTCTTCAGCTCCGGGAAGGCTTCGGTGTAGGTGCTGCGCCAGCCGTCATCGATCGTGATCGCCACCGCGTTTTTTGGCAGACTCTCACGCTTGCCGGCGGCGTACTCGTAAACGTCGCGCAGCGGCACGACTGTGTAACCGGTCATCGCCAGATATCGCATCTGCTGGCGGAAGACCTCGCGGCTGATCTCCATCCGCGGATCGCGAGGAGACTCGACGATGTGGTAACAGAGGATCGTGGCGCCGAAATACGGTTCGGAATCGGGCGACAGGCGCTTCGCGAACAGCGGCGTCGGGACCAGCAGCGACGCCAGCATCATTGCCCGGAACGCCTTCGTTGTCATTGAGTCTCCCGCACCGCCGATCAAGGGCGCCGTGCAATGACAGTGCCGTAGATGATCGTGAGAATTTTACCAGCAGGTTTGACCGTTGGTGTGAGCTAAGTTACAGTCTCGCACCCTCACCGGAGGTCCTTTTTCACTCATGCGTCGAGAACATCGCAGAGAGCTCAAACACGACAGGTTTGTCGACGAAATCGGTACGCTGTCGACGAAGGCGCGGGAGAACCAGCGCTTTCTTCTGACGATCACCGCAGCGGTCGTGATCATTGCCCTGGGCGGCTACGGCATGTATTTCTACCGTTCCTCGCGGGAGCAGCGGGCGCAACTGGCGCTTGGCGCGGCGATCGAGACGATCGATTCGCCGCTTCAGACTCCGGCGCAGCCGATTCCCGGCGCGAAATACAAGACCGAGGCCGAGCGCAACGGCGCTGCTGAAAAGCAATTCAAGGATGTTCAGACGAAGTACTCCGGAACCGATGCCGCGGATGTCGCAGATCTGTATCTGGCACGCTTCGACGCCGGGCGCGGCGATACCACCACTGCTCGGAAGCTGCTCGATCAGTTCATCCGCGATCATCCGAACCATGTGCTCGTCGGTTCGGCTCGATTCAGCCTTTATCAGCTCCGCATCGAAAACGGCGAAGCGGGTGCCGTCGCGAATGAGCTGCAGGCCGAGATCAACAAGACGAATCCGGTGCTTCCTCCAGACACATTGCTTGTTCTTCTCGCCCATGCCTATGACGCGCAGGGGAACGGCGTAAAGTCGAAGGAAGCGTACAAACGGATCGCCACGGAGTTTCCTGACTCGCCGTACGCTCTGGAGGCGCAGCGCCGCATCGGACCGGCCTAGAAAAGGACTGAGGACTGAGGACTGAGGACTGAGGACTGAGTCCCGCCCCTCTCAGTCCTCAGTCCTCTTTCTGAGCATGCACGTTCTCGCCGCAATCGTTCTCGCCGTTTGGGCGTTCGTCTTCATTCAGACGCTCATCAATCTTCGCGTTGTGTCTCGTCTGAAACGCGACCAAACGCCGAACGCTCAGCCGCTGGTGTCAATTATCATTCCCGCGCGCAACGAGGCGCGGGTGATCGAGCGAACCGTTCGCGCCTTTCTCGCGCAGGACTACGCCAATTTCGAATTGATCGTGGTCAACGATCGCTCGACCGACGGCACTGGCGAGATCCTCCGCGGCATCGCTGACCCTCGGCTCACCATCATCGACGCGGAAGAGCCTCCCGCGGGGTGGCTCGGGAAGCCTTGGGCGCTCGAGCAGGGAAGCGCTTGCGCTCGCGGCGAGCTTTTCCTCTTCGTTGACGCCGACTTGATCTATGCGCCGGAAGCGGTGCGCGCGGCGGTCGCAGATCTGGAATCCGAACAGGCGGGCTTACTCGCGGTATGGCCTCGCCTGGAAATGCGAACATTCGCAGAGCAGGTCGCGCTGCCCATGATGTCGTTCTTTGGGTTCAGCGCGCTGCCACTCTGGCTCGCGAATCGATCGCGAGCGGTCGGCCTGGCGATCGGCGGCGGCTCAGGCAACCTCATTCGGCGTTCGCTGCTCGATAAGATCGGAGGCTTTCGCGCTCTCAAAGATGCAGTGGTCGATGATGTCGGACTGGCGCGGCATGCCCGGCAGCAGCGCGAGCGCACTCGCATCGTGCGCGGCGACGATCTGATCAGCCTCAGGATGTACCACAACGCAGAGGAGATCATCGAAGGCTTCACTAAGAACATCTTCATCATGTTCGAGCGAAGCTACTTCTGGGGTGCAATCATGCTCGCGCTGCTGGTCATTTTGCATCTGATGCCGTATGGAATGGCGATCGCGGGCGATCGATTCGCGATCGCCACGGTGATTCTCATCAGCGTCACTCGCGTGGTGCTGTTTCGCTCATTGCGTTTTCGGCTCGACAACGCTGTCTTCCTCCATCCGCTGATGGTGACGTTTTGGGCATACCTCTTTCTTCGCTCGATGTGGTTCACCGGCGTACGAAACGAGCTCCGCTGGCGCGGTCGGACCTATCACGCGGCACAGACTCGCTTCGGTGCGGAGCGGTGATATAAGGACGGCTATGAGCGTAACAACTGACAAGCCTTTTCTCTCCGACGTAAACGAGATTCGCCGTCGCGCGCGCAAGCACATCGAAGAGGGCGCGGTGACCGAGGGGTATCAGGCCGATCGAGAGACGGTGATCAAGCTGCTGAACGAGGCGCTGGCGACCGAGATCGTCTGCGTCCTGCGCTACAGACGGCATTACTTCATGGCGCAGGGGATTCACTCCGATCCGATCGCGAACGAATTCCTGCAGCATGCGAACGAGGAGCAGCAGCACGCAGACCAGATCGCCGCACGTAGACGGCCTCACCTCGCGCTCGCATTCCGAGTACGTGGAAGGTCAGACTCTCGTCGACATGATCAAAGAGGATCTGATTGCCGAACGGATCGCCATCGATACTTACACCGAGATGATTCGCTACGTCGCGCAGACGGACATCACCACGCGCCGGATGCTGGAATCGATCCTCGCAGTGGAGGAAGAGCACGCCGACGACATGGCGAGCTTTCTCGTGGACATCGAAAAGGACTGGAAGACGCGGAATCGCACCACGGGGTAGTTGGCCGTTCGCCGTACGCCGTTGGCCGCCTAGGAATAGCAGATTGTTATAGAGAGCATGGAAGATCACGGCCAACAGCTAACGGCCAACGGCGAACTTCTCGACGCCTACTCGAACGCTGTCAGCACCGCCGCAGCGAAGATCAGTCCTGCCGTCGTCAACATCGAGATCAAGCAGCAGCGCCGGCGCGGGGGAGAAGTACGCGGCGGCGGATCGGGATTCTTTTTCACTCCCGACGGATTCCTGCTCACCAACAGCCACGTCGTAGGCGGCGCATCGGAGATCGAAGCGACGCTGCTCGACGGCTCCCGTCACCACGCGACGATTGTCGGCGACGATCCGCACACTGATCTCGCGGTCATTCGCATCTCCGCGCCGAATCAGGTGGCCGCACAGTTCGCTGACTCGGATGCAATCAGGGCCGGCCAGGTGGCAGTCGCAGTCGGCAATCCGTACGGATTCCAATGCACCGTCACCGCGGGAGTCATCAGCGCCCTCGGTCGCACCATGCGCGCGAGGAGCGGACGTCTCATCGATAACGTCATTCAAACGGATGCCGCGCTCAATCCCGGCAATTCAGGCGGCCCGCTCGTCAACTCGCGCGGCGAGGTCATTGGCGTGAACACCGCCGTCATTCTCCCTGCGCAGGGGATTTGTTTCGCCATTGGCAGCAACACCGCGCAGTTTGTCGCCAGCCGGCTCATCCGCGACGGTCGCATCACGCGAAGCTATATCGGCGTCGCCGGTCAGAACGTTCCGCTGCATCGCCGCGTGGTTCGCTACTACGATCTGCCTGGAGACTCGGGTGTGCTGGTGATGTCCGTCGAAAAGGGGAGCCCGGCCGAGAAGGCAGGCCTTCGTGAAGGCGATGTGATCGTCGCGTGCGCCAGCAAAACCATCACCAGTGTCGACGATCTGCACAGGCTGCTTACCGAGGAACAACTCGGTGTGGCGACGACGATCACCGCGATTCGGATGACGGAGAAGATCGAGACGAGAATCGTGCCGGCGCGCGCCGCGGGCGACTGATCGGAATATGGTACGCTGACATTCGGGTATCACATGTCATGTCCAAGCCGGCCGAGCGATACGCGCAACTCCTCGATCAGATCATCCGCCCCTTCGATCTGACGCACGATTTCGGGCGCAAGCGCGCGTATGAAGCGGCGATCGAGTATGCGCGGCAGCATCTGATCGAAGATCCGCACTGCAACGACTTCCTCAAAGTCGCCGCCAAACGCCTCGGCTTCGCCGCTATCGCCTTCGACACGCTCGAGAGCCGGGTGAAGTTGCCGAAAAACGCTTGGCTCGATGTGTGGATCTCCGACGAAGATGATGAAGTCGCGCTGACTGGAACGCGCGAAG
>QHVY01000001.1 GCA_003223695.1 Acidobacteriota bacterium | reverse complement strand
CGCTACAATCTCGTTCCCACCCGGCTGCTCCTCGAAATCTGCAACCTTGGCAACAAGAATGATCGCGCGTTGATCAAAACGAAAAAATACAGGCAGCGGGTGGCTGAGGGGATGTATCGCGGTCTGGTCGAATTTTTCGCCGATCGCAACGCGCCAGGCATCGTGGTGAGCGCCAGAAAGTAATCACCACAGAGAGCACAGAGATCACAGAGAAGTCTCTGTGATCTCTGTGGTGAACTCCAACTACAATCGCCGCGCGATGCCCCGTTCTTTCGAAGGTGATCACAATGCGGCAGGTCTGCGCTTCGGCGTGATCGCCAGCCGTTTCAACGGAGAAATCGTGGAGGGACTGCTCGCCGGAGCACTCGAATGCCTCGCGCGGCATGGAGCGGCGGACGATGCGATCGCGATCTACCGAGTCCCGGGCGCTTTCGAAATCCCAACCCTCGCGAACGCGCTTCCTTCCGACTTCGACGCTCTCATCGCCCTCGGCTGCATTCTGCGCGGCGAGACGCCGCATTTCGAGTTCATCGCCAATCAGGTCACGATCGAGCTGTCGCGTATTGCATGCGAGACTCGACGGCCGATCGCGTTCGGCGTGATCACTTGCGAAACGCTGCAGCAGGCCATCGATCGCTCCTCGCCCGGCGCCGGAAACAAAGGTTGGGAAGCGGCGCTCGCGGCGATCGAGATGGCCAGGCTGTGGCGCGTCCTTCGCACGGGCGGGGCGTGACCATGGGTGCCCGCCGAAAAGCGCGTGAGCTCGCGCTGCAGATGCTCTATCAGCACGACATGTCCGGCAATGCGCCGGAGATGATCGTCTCCACGTTCGAGGATTTGCAGAAGTCGAAGCCGAACACACGTGAGTTCGCCACGAAAATCTTCAAAGGCACGGTGGAGAATCTCGAGAAAATCGACGGAATGATCGTGCAGCAGGCAGACAACTGGCGGATCGAGCGGATGGCGGTCGTCGATCGCAACCTCATCCGAATGGCAATCTATGAATTCTTATACGAAAATGATACACCAAAATTAGTGATAATCGACGAGGCCATCGAGATTGCCAAGAGGTTCGGCACGCAAAAGTCGTCGCAATTCATCAACGGCATCCTCGACGGCATTTTGAAACGGTACAATTTAGCTTCATAAAGTTGGCCGTTGGCTGTTGGCCGTTGGCCGAGAATCCTCGTACGGCGAACCGCCAACGGCGAACGGCCAACCTATGAGTCTGCTCGGACGACTGGAAGACTTATCCCTCACGGACATCATCCAGATCGTCTACCTCGCTCGGCGCAGCGGTGTGCTCGAGATCCTCAACGACAGTGGGCGGCACACAGTCCTGTTCCGCAATGGCCTCGTGGTTAACGCCGCCTCGGCCGATGTTCCCGACCTGCTGACGTGGTTCATCAACCGCGGAATCGTCGGAGCGGAAAACGAGCAGACGATCCGCAATCTCGCCGCCGAGGGGATGCCGGCCGGCAGCGCGATGTTGCAGACGGGAATTCTCACAAAGGAAAAGCTGCGCGACGCGGTCCGCGATCGAATCATCGACACGATCGCGCCGCTGCTTCAAACCCGCGGCGGTGAATTCAATTTTCTGCTCTCGGACAGCATGGACGCCTCGGAGATCGAGTACGACCCCGATTTCGTCCTGCGCGAGGGCGGCTTCACACCGGCGAATGTGCTGGCGTTCGAAGGCGACAAGGTGAAGCCGCTGCACGATCTCGAAGAGTCGATGAAGGGCGGCAAAGCGCTTCTGAGCAACGCCAAGCGTCACGACGCGCAGTTTCGCGTCGCCGGCGGGCTGATTCAGGTCGAGTCGCCCGCTACCGCTTACCGCAACGTCGTGCTTCTCGATCGCGATCCGCTCATTCGCGTCGCGGCAAAGCGCGTCTTCGAGGCACGTCAGATGAGACTGGCGCAATTCGGGGCCATCGACTCTGCACGCGAAACGATCAACGAGTTTTTTCGTTCCACTGCTTTCTTCATCACGTTTCTGGAAGTCAGCGACGAATCGCTCACGCTTCTGCAGTTCATCAAACGAAAAAACGCGCGGCTGCCGGTGGTGATGGTCGATCATGAGATGGATCTGCACCGCCGCCACGAACTTCTCGACGCGGGAGCGAATCTGTATCTGACGAAGCCCGCGGCCGAGCGGCTGCGGCCGGGCATCGCAGATGAAGAGCTCGGGCTGTTCGCAGAGGAATTGGCGCTGTTCGCAGAGCGCAGCTTCGCGCAGTGGGAAGACACGATCGGTCTGGACACCGCTGCCGGCAGGCTGTTTTACCGGGAGGCGGAGAAGGAGCACGCTGAGCGCAGTTTTCAATTGCTCAAGCAGCTCATCAACGAAATCTCAGATCCGAATGACGTGCGCGAAGTGGCGGCGACGATTCTGCGATTTTCGGCCGAGTATCTCGATCGCGGCGTCGTCTTCATCATCGACGACGATCACTTCGCCGGCATCAGCGGCTTCGGCGTCACCGGCGGTGACGAGACGATGAATACACGCGCGCGCAAGGTGCGGGTCGCCCGGGACGTAGAGTCGATTCTCGCGGAGGCGATGGACTCTGGTGAGGTGCAGCGAGGCAAAATGCGCCGCACCCCTGCCAACCTCGATCTCATCGCCAGTCTCGGCGACCGCGTGCCGACCGAGGTGGTGGCGCTGCCGATCATGCACGGAGATCGAACGATTGGTATTCTTTATGGCGATAACGCCGAACATCGGGCTCCAATTGACGACGTGACCGGGCTGGAGATTTTCTTATCTCAGGCCGGATCCGCATTCGAGAACGCAGCGGCACAAAGGGAACAATGAGACAAATAGATACAAACGTCATCCTGAGCTCGGAAACGACACTGCGCGTCGTGGCAGCGGTGATGAACCAGTGCCGGCTGTCGCCCCGAGCGTTAGCGAGGGGTCTGGAGGGGTGGGGACGCGACAACGGAGATTTGAGCGCCGCCCTCCCGCCCAGGCCCCTCGCTGACGCTCGGGGTGACAGACATACCGCACGACAGTTCATTAGAAGCCGCGGAGACGGCGAAGGATCTCAAGATGGGCAGTTTGAGATCCTTCGCTCCGCTCAGGATGACGGGGCGGCTCGATGAAAATCCTTCTGGTTGAAGATTCCGCGTCCATGCGTTCGTACCTGTCGAACATCATCGAGAACGGCACTGACGATGACGTCGAGATCGTCGAGGCGGCGAATGGGTTCGAAGCGCTGAAGACCCTCCCGCATCACAAATTCGATGCCATCCTCACCGATATCAACATGCCCGACATCAACGGGCTGGAGCTGGTCAGCTTCCTCAAAAATCATCCAATCTACAAATCAATCCCCATCATGGTGATCTCGACCGAGTCGACGGCCGAGGATCGTAAGCGCGCTGCAGCTCTCGGAGTGGAGGAGTATCTGTCGAAGCCGTTCGAGGCGCCGGAGCTCGTGGACAAGCTGCGGCGGTTGGTGGGCGTGGCCTAACGCATGCCGCGAGACGAAGATCGAGCGCGCGACGATTTTACCGGCGAGGCGGAGGAGCTGCTCGATACGCTCTCGCGCGACCTGGCGGAATTCGAAGCGCAGGGCACGAACGTCCGCCCCGAACTGATCAACAAAATCTTTCGCGACGTCCACTCGCTCAAGGGGCTCGCCGGCATGCTCGGCTTGACGGAGATCTCCGAGCTCGCCCACACGCTCGAGGACATGCTCGATCGATTGCGAATGGGGCGCGTCGCAATCAGCAAACAGCTCAGCGATCTCCTCTACGATTCGGTCGACGCGCTGAATCGGCTCGTCGTCGGGGGCGCCGTCGACATGGGCGCGCTGACGCAACGCATTCATGCCATCGTCGCTGGAGGCCCGCAACAGCAGGCGACCGACGTTCTTCGAGAGATCATGCTCGACGAGCAGACGCGCAAATCGCTGACCGAATACGAAGAGCACCGTCTGACGGAGAACGTCCGCTCCGGCAAGCAGATCTTTTCGATTGAGGTCCGCTTCGATTTCTCCGATTTCGATCAGAAGCTGCGCGCGCTGACATCGAAGCTGAGCGAGTCGGGCGAAGTCCTTTCCACGCTTCCCTCGGTCGATCCGAGCGGCGCCGGCATCGGATTCAGGCTGCTCTATGGATCGACGCTCGACGAAAAAGCTGTGGAGAGAATTGCTGACGATGCGAAAGTGAAATCGCTGCGTGGAGCGGCGGCCTCTCAGGCCGCCGACGGGCTAAGAGCCCGTCGCTCCACGATCAGCGAAGAGGAAACGTCACTT
>QHVY01000277.1 GCA_003223695.1 Acidobacteriota bacterium | reverse complement strand
AATCTCGTGTGGCTGCACCCCGCGCTCACCGATGAGCCAGGCAATGCGATAGGTGATCACGCGCGTCTTCCCCGATCCCGCTCCAGCCAGCACCAGGAGCGGACCTTCGCCGTGGGTAACCGCTTCACGCTGTTGAGGGTTGAGGCCGGAGAGATCGATCATCGCGGGCGCATCGTAAACAGCCCAATTTGTACACGAAATCCCTCGCCCCGGCGTCCTGTTGTAGACTCTCGTTGCGGAGAGGGCCCGCCGCAATTTTCGGAGGCTCAATGTTTGGTACGCTCGGATTACCGGAACTGCTCGTGATCTTCGCCATCATTCTGGTGGTGTTCGGCGCGGGAAAACTCCCCCAGCTCGGCAAGGGTCTGGGTGAAGGCATCTCCAACTTCCGCGAAGGGCTCCGTTCCCGCGACGAGAAGAAGCAGATCGAGGAAAAGAAGACTCCCACTGCGTGAAGTGGCTGATCACCGGCGCAGCCGGGATGGTCGGCAGCGATCTGCGTGACGCGCTGACCATGCGCGGCGAAGACGTCGTCGCGCTCACGAAATCCGATCTCGACATCACCGACTCTCGCCGCGTGAACGCGATGATCGGCGAGGAAAAGCCGTCGGTCGTCGTCAACTGCGCGGGCTACACCCGCGTGGATGAGGCCGAGTCAAACGAAGGGCTAGCCAACGCGATCAACGGCTCTTCGGTCGAGCTGCTCGCCCAGGCGGCGAAGGGAGTCGGCGCGCTACTCGTGCACATCTCCAGCGACTTCGTCTTCGACGGTCGCAAACATTCTCCATACGAAATCAACGACATCACGGCTGCCCTCTCTGCGTATGGCCGCTCCAAACTGCTGGGCGAAATCGCAGCGACGCACGCGGAGCGGCACGTCATCCTCCGGACATCGTGGCTGTTTGGCCATAACGGTCCGAACTTCGTCGACGCGATTCGTAAGCAGATTCACAAAGGGACCAACCCGCTGCGCGTGGTGAACGATCAACGCGGCCGGCCGACATACACGCCTCATCTGGCAGAGGCGATCATTCGCATCGCGAATCTCGACGCGCACGGGATGATTCACTACGCCGATGAACCCGAATGCACGTGGTACGACTTCGCGTGCGCGATCGTCGAGGAGCTCGGCGCCGAAGTCACGGTGAAGCCCGTTTCCACCGAGGACTTTCCCCGCCCCGCCACCCGCCCGGCATATTCGGTGCTGTCGACTGAGCGATACGAGCGGCTGACAGGAGTCAGGCCGGAATCGTGGAGGGAAGGGTTGCGCGAATACCTCTCGAATTGAAATTTCAAATTTCGAATTTCAAATGAAAAATGAAAAATCGGGCAACCGCGCCGACTGGAACCCCTTTCAAATTCTTCATTTGAAATTTGAAATTTGAAATTTCGCCGTCATCAAATATTCGACGTTCCCCTCCGCTCCCCTTACCGGACTCTCGATCACGCCGCGAATATCCAATCCGATCTGGCGCGCAAAGTCGGCGACCGATTGAACCGCCGATTCGCGTTTTGTGTCATCGCGCACAATGCCGCCCTTTCCGACCTCGCCGCGGCCGACTTCGAATTGCGGCTTGATCAGCGCCACGAGCTCACCATTCAGGAACTTGGCGACGGCGGGAAGGATCAGCTTCAGCGAGATGAACGAGACATCGATACAAACGAAGTCGATCGGTTCGTCAAAATCGCTCGCTTCGAGAAATCGCGCGTTGACCTTCCGACGTCGATCGCATAAACCTTTGCCGCGCCGTTTTTCAGGAGCACGTCAGTGAATCCGCCCGTTGACGCTCCGATGTCCGCGCAGGTTTTGCCGCGAACGTCGATGTGGAACTGCCCGAGAGCGTGCGCAAGCTTCATCCCGCCGCGGCTGACCCACGGATGTTCCGGTTCTGCAATGCGCAGCTCGTCGCGCGGGGCAACCGTCGAGCCTGATTTGTCGGCAAGCTGTCCATTCACGAAAACGCGGCGGGCCATGATCAGCGCCTGCGCTTTCGATCGCGTCTCGACGAGGCCCCGCTCGACCAGCGCGAGGTCAAGACGAGCGCGTTTGGGTGCCGTGGCGTTGTTCCTCGTCGCGTTCGCAGCTCGATGGCCGGTCGGGGATTGCCTCCGGCGGAATGAGCTGGATGGCGCGAATCACGTTGTGCGCTATGACGGTATCGGCTGGACCGCCGCCGTGTTTCAGAACGTATTCCGCCTCATCTCGAGAGTCGAGCAGATAGCAGATGTCGTATGTGCCGTCGCCCTGATCGCTTCTCAGCAGCAGCACTTCGCCGGCAAGAGCGCGAGCGTGAAGATTTGACGAATCATGATCGATCGCTTCGTCGAGCAGCGACAACACGTCTCCGTAGAGGAATGATCCGACTCTGTCGTTCGACGCCGCAATTTTCTTCTCCACCCTCAACAGCTCCTCGGCCGCTGCAGTGAGTTCCTGGCTTCGTGTAGCGGCGGCCTTTAGGCCGCCGACCGGCGGGCTGAAGCCCGCCGCTACACAGATGAACGCGGCAATCAACATCAGCGAATCGTGGCCAGCCGTGGGCGCTCCACGCCTTCGCGGACAAACTCGCGTACGCGCCTGGCGATGCCCTCAGCATGCAAGTCATATTGCGCGCGAAGAACGTCCTGCGCGCCGTGATGAACATATTCGTCAGGAATGCCGATGCGATGGAAGAGCACCTCGGCGATGCCCAGCTGCTGTACGCGTTCCATCACTGCCGATCCGAATCCGCCGGCGAGCGAACCTTCCTCGACGGTGACGATCCGCGCGCCCGGACGGCAATAGCGCGCGATCAGATCGTCATCGAGCGGTTTGATGAACCGCGCGTTGACGACAGCGACGTTGATTCCGTCCTTAGCCAGGATCTCCGCTGCGCGGACCGCCGGCCACACTTCGTTGCCGATCGCGAAGATCGCGCCGTCATTTCCGTCACGGAGCACTTCTCCTTTTCCAATCGGCAGCGATTTCAGCTCCGCATCCATCTGTACGCCGAAGCCGTTGCCGCGCGGATAGCGCAGCGAAGTGGGATGGCCGGTCTCGAACGCAGTCTTCAGCATGTGCCGAAGCTCATTCTCATCTTTCGGCGCCATGCAGATCATGTTCGGGAAAACACGGAGGTAGGCCATGTCGTAGATGCCGTGATGCGTTGGGCCATCCGCGCCGGCGATGCCGCCACGATCGAGCGCGAACACGACCGGGAGATCCATGATCGTAACGTCGTGGAACACCTGATCGAACGCCCGCTGCAAGAACGTGGAGTAGATCGCGGCGATCGGCTTCATGCCTTGCGTCGCCATCCCTCCCGAAAACGTCACCGCATGCTCCTCGGCAATTCCGACATCGAACATCCGATCGGGAAAAGTTTTCGCGAATTTGTCGAGTCCAGTGCCTTCGGGCATGGCAGCGGTGATGGCGACGATTTTCGGATCGCGTTTGGCCAGCTCGATCAGCGTCTCCGCAAACACCGCGGTGTATGTTGGCGGCGCCGGCTTGTCGGATTTCTTCACTTCGCCGGAGACGATGTCGAACGGCGTAACGCCGTGTGACCAAATCGGTTTGTTCTCAGCGGGCGTGTAGCCTTTGCCCTTCTTCGTAATGACATGCACGAGGATCGGGCCGTCGTAGTCCTTGTTCTCCTCGAAGATGTCGATCAGCGTATCGAGATCGTGCCCATCGTAGGGTCCGAGGTATTTGAAGCCGAGCTCCTCGAAGAGTGTGCCGGGAACGATCATGTGCTTGAGAAGCTGCTCCATCTCGTGCGCATATTCATGCAGCTTCCCGCCGATGACCGGGATGCGGTCCATGACGCCTTTTGCCAGATCCTTCGCCTGCACGTACCGCTGGCCCTTGATGATCTGATTGAGATATCCGCTCATCGCGCCGACATTCGTCGAGATCGACATGTCGTTGTCGTTGAGAACGAGGAACAATTTGCGTTTGAGATGGCCGGCCTGATTCAGCCCCTCGAACGCCAGGCCGCCGGAGAGTGCGCCATCGCCGACGACGGCAACAACTCGGTAATCCTCTTGTCGAAAATCGCGGGCCACGGCGATCCCGAGCGCAGCAGAAATCGACGTCGATGCGTGGCCAGCGTTGAAGACGTCGTACTCCGACTCTTCGCGCTTGCAGAAACCGGAGATGCCGTCGTGCTGCCGAATCGTGTGAAAGCGATCGCGGCGTCCAGTGATCAGTTTGTGCGGATAGCTTTGGTGTCCGGTGTCGAACACCAACTGATCGCGCGGCGTGTCAAAGACGTAGTGCAGCGCGAGGGTAAGCTCGACAATTCCAAGATTGCCGCCAAAGTGGCCGCCGATCGAGGAGACGACCTCGATGATTCGGTCGCGAATTTCCTGCGCGAGCTGCGGAAGCTGCGAGCGATCGAGCTTGCGCAGATCGGCCGGCGAATTGATGTGGTCGAGGAGTCGGGTCATATCAGGAGCGGCGTTCGCAAATGTAACGCGCGATGGCCGCGAGATAGTTCACGCGGCCGCCGATCACAGCAGCGTTGTCCACCGCCTCCTGCAGCAGCTCTTCCAGACGTTTACGCGCAGCGCCGGAGCCGATGAGCGCCGGATACGTGAGCTTTCCCTGCGCGACATCCTTCCCCGCGGTCTTGCCGAGCTCCTCCGACGTGCGCTCCTGATCGAGAAGATCATCAACGATTTGAAACGCGAGCCCGGTCGACTCGCCATATCGTCGCAGCGCAGCGATTTTTTCATCGGAAGCGTTCGCCAGTAGGCCGCCGAGCACAACTGAGCCGGTGATCAATTTCGCCGTTTTGTCGACCTGGCCCCCGATCATCCCCTTCGAATCGATCGCCTCGGCTACCTCGCGAATCGCACGTGAATTGTTTGTCGATCGCGCGAGCCACGAAAACGCCTCGGTTAGCAGCGCGTCGCCGGTGAGGATGCCGATCGCCTCCCCGAAAACGACGTGCGTTGTTTTGCGGCCGCGGCGGAGATTGTCATCGTCGAGCGCGGGGAGATCGTCGTGCACGAGCGAATACGTGTGAATCAGCTCGAGCGCGGCAAACGGAACGAGAAGCGGCTCGGGATTCGCGCCGCACGCTTCCGCCGCAGCAACGGCCAGGATCGGCCGCACGCGTTTGCCTGCGCCTAGCACAGCGTAGCGCATCGCTTCGTGGATGATCGCCGGCGGCGTCTTTGCTGGCGGAAGGTTTTCTTCGAGCGTGCGATCGACTTCTTTTCGCCAGCGTGCGAGGTACTGCTCGATTGAGTTCGTCATCCTGAGCGGAGCGAAGGATCTCAAGATACGAATAGCCTCGCAACTTGAAACCCTTCGCCGTCTGCGCGGCTTCTAATGAACTGGTCTGCGGTATGTCTGTCACCCCGAGTCAGTGAGGGGCCTGGGCGGAAGGGCGGCGCTCAAATCTCCGTTGTCGCGTCCCCGCCCCTCCAGATCCTTCGCTAACGCTCGGGGCGACAGCCGGCACTGGTTCATCACCGCTGCCACGACGCGCAGTTTCGTTTCCGAGCACAGGATGACACGGGGAAGCGTCACAGCCCTTCTTCCGTCGCCGCGTCCTCTTCCGATTCCTCTTCGGGCTCGAACGGCTCGGTCACCGGCTGTCCTTTTGAGTCGGCGAGAATGAGCTCGATTTTTTTCTCCACCTCCTCGAGTTTCTGATTACAGAAGCGCGACAGGCGGATGCCTTTCTCGAAAAGTTCTAACGACTCGTCCAGCGGCAGCTCTTCGCTCTCGAGCCGCTTGACGATCTGCTCGAGCTCGGCGAAGGCTTTCTCGAACTCATTCGATTTTGTTCGCGGCATATTGATCGGGCCAGAGCGATTCGACGCCCATCGTTTTCGCGTCGATCGTGCATTCCAGCCGTCCTTTCTTGAGTTGCACTTCAATCGGATCGCCGACGGCAACGGCTGCCGAGTCGAGGATCGGCTTGCGGCGGTTGCGCGTGCGCGAGAACGCGATCGCGTATCCGCGCGAAAGCACCGACAGCGGCGAAACGGCATTCAACGTCGCCGCGAGCGCCTGCAACTGCTGCCGATCGCGGCCGACGCGCGACGGAAACCGCGACAGCGGCTCACGCGTCGCGTTCAAGCGTGAGCGCAGCGATCGCGCGCGCGACTCGACGATGCGGTAGAGCATGACGCGCTGGCGTTGCATGCGTTCGCGACGGCGCGTCAGACGGCTTTCGACGATGTGTCGCATGCGACGAACGTCCTGCTCGACCTGCGCGCAAAGCTCACTCTTCGCGCGCACGACGATCTCAGCGGCGGCGGAGGGTGTTGCCGCGCGAAGATCGGCGACGAGATCGCAGATGGTGAAGTCGGTTTCGTGACCGATACCGGAAATCGTCGGGATCGGACATGCAGCGATTGCCCGGGCCACAATTTCCTCGTTGAACGGCCAGAGGTCCTCGAGCGATCCTCCTCCGCGGCAGATCAGCACCACATCGTGCAATTGCCATCGCGAGAGATGGCGAATGGCGGTGGCAATCTCGCGCGCCGCCGCGTTGCCCTGCACGCGCACGGGATAAATCTGCAGCCAAAGGCCGTCGAAGCGGCGGGCGAGAACGTGGAGGATGTCGCGGATCGCGGCTCCTGTAGTACTGGTTACTATAGCGATCCGCTGCGGCAGCGCTGGGATCGGCTTCTTTCGCGCAACATCGAACAGCCCCTCCTCGGCGAGCCGTTTCTTCAACTGTTCGAACGCCAGTTGCAGTGCCCCAAGACCCGCCGGCTCTGCGGAGACGGCAGTGAGTTGGAATTCGCCTTTCTGTTCGTAAATGTTGAGCCTGCCGCGAACAATCAACTGCAGGCCGTTCTCGATTCGAAAGCGAAGGAAGCGAGCATTCGAGTCGAACAGCACTACGCGCAATTGCGCGCGGCCGTCTTTGATCGAGAAGTAGAGGTGACCAGCCGAGGAGCGGGTGAAGTTCGAGACTTCTCCTTCGACGGCAATGTCGTTGTAGCGAAAGAGATCCAGATTGACCTGCCGGATCAGCTAGCCAACCTTCCAGACCTGCGGAGGCATCGCCCGAGTCTAGCAACAAAAATCAGGCAAGGTGATTGCTCATCCACTCTCAGCCGATAGGCACAAATAAAGGAGTAGGAGAAATGAAAGCACACACGCTTTTGACAAAGGCAGCGGCCGCGTGCGGTACGGTCGCCCTCACATTCACGCTCGCTGCGTGCTCGCACCACAATTCGCTGGCCGAGAATTCGGGTCAGCAGGCGGGCGAGATCCGCACCGAACAGACCGCACAGCAGCAGGCAACGTCGGGAGAAGTTCTCGGGACGGCTCCGGCGCCTGCGAATACTCAGGGAGCGCCGGTCGCTCCGAGCACGCCGGCAGTGATTTCCGGTCCTGCCGCCGTTGACAGCAGTGGCCGCGTTTACACCAGCAGCTCCGTTGGCAGCGCGGGCAATGCGTCCGCCGTTGGCACAAACACCAACGTGAATATCGCTGGCGCGACGCCGGCCCCAGGACTTGTGACGGTTGCCGAGACACCGGCTCCAGCCCCGGTTGTCGTTGAGACACCGGCTCCGGCCCCGGTTGTCGTTGAGACACCGGCTCCGGCGCCACCGGCTCCAGTTGTGGAGGAGACGCCCGCTCCGATGACGTCGAGCACCACGACCACGACGGAAACGACGGTTACTCACCGCCGGCTGCGCAAAGACTAAGTTCCTCTTCTGAGTCTCGAGACTGCGAAGGGGCAGGCAACAGTGCCTGCCCCACGCTATTTCTTCGCAGCCGTTTTCGCCAGCGGACGTCCAAGCGTTTCGAGCAGATCGGGTTTGCCGGACACGCGCTCGAGATGCGGATAGCGAACGCCGCCTGTGTACGGAATGCGAGCCGTCGTGTAGAACTCCCCGCTTTCGACGATGAGCTCAATCGGCGTCGTGGACGTCGTCGACGCTTTCACTACCTGTCGTAGAGTGTCCGTCGAATATTTCCGCCCGTTCACGGCGACGATGTGAGAGCCGCTAACGATTCCCGCGCGCGCCGCAGGCGAATTCGGGATCACATCGCCGATATTGCCATTCTCGCGCACGGAAAATCCGAGTGAGTCACTGAGATCCATCGATTTGCTGAGGTGCTCGAAATGCTCAATCGCCACATTCGGCTTGTCGTTGTACACGAGCCGCCATCCAGCGTTCTCGAATCCACCGAGCGGCGGAGTCGCTGATATCGACGTGAGCCGCTGATTGAGAAACGACCGCCAGTCACTTGGCGCGACCGAGTTCAACGCGCTCACGAGATCGTCGAACGCGTACGGCCGCAGCTCTGGATGTCCGCTGCTGCCGCCATAGAACGCGCGGCAGAAATCGTCGAGTGAACGCTTGCCGCCGCTGAGCGAACGAATCGTCATATCGACATCGAGCCAGATCAGCGAGCCCTCCGGATAGAAATCGACGCCTCGCCGCCACGCTGATCCTGGTCCTCCGCTGTTGTACAGCACCTGCGCTGCCACCGCAGTGTCGATGAGCGGACGCCAGGTGCGGCCGACGTGCTGCGACATCTGCGAGGCATCGGTGGCCAAAAGCTCGCGATATTCCTCCTCCGTCAGCAGGCCGCTGCGATATGGCAGGAGCTCACCGAGGTAGTTGGTGAGACCTTCGTAGACCCAGAGGAGCTCGCCGGTCATCGGTTTCTCATAACTCGATGTCGCAAGACCGGCCGGGCGGCGATATTTGCCGTTCCACGAGTGCACGAACTCGTGCGCCAGCAGCGTGCTGACCCACTTGCGCGACTCCTCGTCTGTGATCGCATTCTCGTCCGTGCGATCGTCGCTCGATTCATGATGCTCGAGCCCGAAGTGCTCAACCTGGCTGCTCAGCGTGAAAAGCCAGTCGTAATGTCGATAGTGATTTGCCCCGAAAAGAGCCGTCGCCTCGTCAACGAGACGGCCGTAGCGAGTGGCGAAGTCCGATGGCGTTTCGAGCGCAAACGAATTTTCTGACGCCAGATTGAGCGTGTGCCGGTACGGCGTGCTGTTTGGAATATTGATGTTCTTCAGATTCACGCCCATCTGCACCGGCGAGTCGATCAGCGTCGTCAGTGAAACCGTTTCGAAGCGAATGTCGGCCGCCGCGGTCTGCGTCTCCAACGCCGTGGCGTATTTCCAGCCCGCTGGAATCCGAAGCGTAGGCTCGTATTGCAGCGCATCGCTGCTGGGCGTCTGCGGATAAAGAAGAACAGTGTTCCAACTCAGAACCGCCAATCGTGGTGATGCCGATGCGCCGGCCGGACATCGATCGCGCTCGCCCCCGGAGGAACATCGACGTGAAACTCGTACATCTCCACGGGATCGCGTTGCCACGCAATGGCCGCGCCGTTCGCCGAAAATCGCAGCCCGCTCAAACCATTGATCGGACCAGTCGGTCCGTGCTCCCCAGGAATCCACTTGGGGTAGAACAGCGCCAGCGGGCCGGGAGAAGCGGGAATCGTCAGATGCGCGTGCAAGAGATGATTCGGCGCATCGGTGGCATCGACGCGAATTGTAATCGGCGCAGCGGAAAGCGAA
>QHVY01000276.1 GCA_003223695.1 Acidobacteriota bacterium | reverse complement strand
CTGATCCTTTTTGTTCTCCCACCACTTCACGCCGAACGTCGGATGCCAGTCCATGTCGATCACGAGCACATCGAGCGGGATGTCGTGCTCCTGAAATCCGCGTACGAGCTCTTCGAATTCGGTGTCGGTGTACGCCCAATACCTCGACCACCACGTGCCGAACGCGAAGCGCGGCGGCAACGGGATCTTTCCGGCAACCTGCGTGTAGTCGTAGAGCGCCTGCTTGTAATCGTGGCCGTATGCGAAAAGGTAGAGGTCCTGTCGTTTGCCCTTCGGTCGCTCCATCACCCACGACCATTCGGAGTTGTCGAGGAGCGGCTGTTCGGAATCATCCACGACCACCCAGCCGTCGCGCGAAATCAGGCCGGAGCCGAGCGACGTCGATCCTTTCACGCCATCGAGCGTGCGGATCGTTCCCTGAAGGTTGCCTTTGTCCTCCATGCCTGGCGTCCACATGACGCTCTGGCCGTTGAGGTCGAATTGCGCGCGAAGATTGTCGGCCGAGAATTCAGCCGACGGCTTGTAACGCAGCGTCAATTGAGCCGTGCGCAAGATCAGCCATCCGTCTTCGTGGGCTGTCGTGAAATCGGGAACAGGCAATCGGCGATTGACGAAGACCAGCGACGCGTGATCTTCGAAGTGTCCGTCCGCAGACCACTCCATGCGCACGAGCCGCGACGTCAGCATCGTAAAGCGCGCCGAGCCCTCAATGACGACGGCTTTCGGGTCGGCGATGGGATCCCATTTCTGCTCGGCGAGCGCCGGCAGAGCAATCGCGATGAAGAGAAATATCAGTAGGGTGATTTTTCGCACGCGACTACGATACCGCGATAACGTAGCGCCGGCTCTCAGCCGGCGACGAGCCGACTGAGAGTCGGCTCCACGTTTTTCTGCGCTTATCGAGTGCGAGTGCCCTCGCGCTCTTGAATCTTGACCAGCCAGACCCGTGCTTCATCGCAGGACGGCTCGCCGGGCTTCGGAGTATGCGCGAGATATTTCTGCAGCGAACGCTGTCCTTCCGGCAGATCGACGCCCGAGATAGCAGCGAGGTGACCAAACTCGTAGAGCGTCGGCATGTGATCCGGATCGAGCGCCACTGCAGCTTCGAGCTCCTCGGCGGCTGCTTCGTAGTTCTTCAGATGCGCATCGATGAACGCTGATGCGCGATGGCCCCACGCACGGTTGTGCTTGGCGATTTCACATGCCTGCAATTGCGCCTTTTCGATACTGCCGCCGAAAAAGTTGGGAGCGATCACGTAGTACTGGACGAGGGCGAAGCGGGCCAGAACGTGACTCGGATCGAGACTGACCGCCTGCTCGAACTCATTTCGCGTGCGGCGCGCCAGCGAGGCTTGACGAAATACGTTCGAACGCAGTGCGAGCTTTCCATACGCGCACCCGAGGGTGTAATGGGCGTCGGCATTCTGCGGCGATTGCGAAACCGCCTGCTCGAGCAGCGGCACCGCTATGCGCGCATCGTCGCGATCAAGCGCGGCCTGGCCTTGCTCGATCAACGTCGATTGCGCCACCAGCGGGGCTGCGGCGAGCAGAACAGCAGCAAAAATCGAGCTTCGCACGTGTCCCGTTACTGCAGGATTCTTGCCTTCTCCTCGGCGCTCAGAAAGCTCGCCCCAAACGAGTTGGCGGCGAGCTGCCGCACCTCAGCCGTTGTTAGGCCGAGAGCGCGGTGGACGGCCAGGAAGTTCTCGACGACGTAGCCGCCGAAGTATGCCGGGTCATCCGAATTGATCGTCACTCGCAGCCCGTGTGCGAGCAGCTCGCGCAGGTTGTGCTGCTTCATCGACGGGAACACGCGCAGCTTCACATTCGAAAGGGGACAAACTGTCAATGGAATGCGACGCGCGACGAGCTCCGCGACCAGCGCCGGATCTTCGATGCATCGGACGCCATGGTCGATGCGCGAGACGCCGAGGAGGTCGAGCGCCTCGCGAATGTAGGCGGGCGGGCCCTCCTCCCCCGCATGCGCCACTGTCCGAAACCCTTCGGCGCGCGCACGCGCGAAGACGGCAGCAAACTTCGAGGGCGGATTTCCCAGTTCTGAAGAATCAAGGCCGACGGCGACGATGCGATCTCTGAACGGCAACGCGCGTTCGAGCGTCTTCATCGCCGACTCGGCAGAGAGATGACGCAGGAAGCAGAGAATCAACTTCGCGCTGATCGGCGAATCCTGGAGAGCGGCCCAGATGCCGTCGATCACCGTCGCGAATTCGAGGCCGCGATCGGTATGCGTCTGCGGATCGAAAAAAATCTCCGCGTGACGGACGTTGTCCGCGGCGGCGCGCTCGAGATATGCAGCGGTCATCTCCTGGAAATCGCGTTGCTTCAAAAGCACGCGCGCACCTTCGTAGTAGATATCGAGAAACGACTGCAGATCGGTGAAGTCGTACGCGCGGCGAACCTCGTCGACCGTACGATGACGAAGCCTGATTCCGTTGCGGCTGGCAATCTCGAACATCAGCTCCGGCTCGAGCGAGCCTTCGATGTGGATGTGCAGCTCCGCTTTCGGGATCGTGCGAATGAGCTGTTCCACGTCCATTCAGTGCGGCAATCCGAAGATGTAGTAGACGAGGCAAAGCAGCGCGAGGACGATCGAGCCGCCGTTGATCTCGCGCGCGCGGCCGGCCAGCAATTTCGCAATCGGGTAGAGAACGAGGCCTGCGGTGAGGCCGTTAGCAATATTGTATGTAAAAATCATCATGATAATTGTTACGAATGCAGGCACGAGCTCCGTCAGATCATCGAAGTCGATTCGACGGATCGAGTCGAGCATCAGCACTCCGACCGCGATCAGCGCGGGACCATAGGCGAACCGCAGCTCTTGCAATGGTGTGACGAGCGGAATGAAAAAGAGTGAGAGCGCAAACAGCGCCGCTGTGGTCACCGCCGGGAGGCCGGTGCGTGCGCCATCGCGGATTCCCGCCGCCGACTCGATGTACGCGCCGCTGGTGGAGGTGCCGAGGACGCCGCTGAGCATGCAAGCGACTGCATCGACTGTCATCGGCCGCTGCAAGTCTTCACTCGTCCCGCCGGCTGAGCGTGCCGAGCGTGTCGAGAAAACTCATCAGAAACAATGTGAGAAGAATCGGCAGAAAGGACAGCCGCATAACTCCGGCGATGTCGAGATGGAGTGCGATTGGCGCGATGCTGTACGGCATCGCCACGATCCCCTGCGGCGCGTGCCCGATGCCGAGAAGAATGCCGGCCGTGGCGGTGACTATGATGCCGATCAGAATCGCACCGCGCACGCGCCGCTGAATCAGCGCCATGATGAGCACGAATCCGCCAATGGCCAGCAGCGACTCGGCGCTCCTCAAATTTCCGATCTTCACGGGCACCGCTTCGGCTCGCGTGACGATTCCAGTTTCGTTCAAGCCGATGAACGCCAGAAACAAACCGATGCCGACCGCAAAGCTGTATTTCAAGCTCGGCGAGATCGCGTTGGCCAGCCAACCGCGCAGTCCGGCGAATGTGATCACCAGAAATAGCGCGCCGCTGATGAAGACCGCTCCGAGCCGCTGCTGCCACGTGACGCCGAGGGATGCGAGACCGAAGGCGATGAAGGCGTTCTCGCCCATGTACGGTGCAACGGCGATCGGCCGGTTCGCGTAGAGGCCCATGAGCAGCGAGCCCGCGGAGGCGACGAGGATCGTGGCGACGGTGCTGGCGCCGACGGGGAATCCGGCGAATTTCAAAATTGCCGGATTGACGACGATGATGTACGCCATCGCCAGAAACGTAGTGATCCCGCCGATGATCTCCGTACGGACCGACGTGCCGTGCTCTCGAAGATTGAAGATTTCAGAAAACTATCACGGCCGGAGTTCGGGCGTGGACGGCGGCAGCGGCATCACGCGATCATCACCTCCGGCCGCAGCGCGCGGTTTCTGCTCCGGATGTTTTTTCACCCATTTGCCCTTGTAGAGATCGCGGTCGGCGGCATCGAGGAGTTGCGGCAGCGTCGCGTCGTGCAGAAAATGAGAAGAGCCAACGCCAATCGTCGCGCCAACGGAGAACTGATCGAGGTTCACCGTCCACTCCAGATTGCGAATCTCGCTCACCAGCCGATCGGCGACCGTTTCGACGAGGTAGAACGGAGCGCCTGTGACCACCATGACGAATTCGTCGCCGCCATAACGCGCCACCAGATCTTCCGGACGCGTGCGCCGCTGGAAGAGAGCGCCGATGTCGCGCAGAACGCGGTCGCCGACCAGATGTCCGAACGTGTCGTTGATGCGCTTGAAGTTGTCGAGGTCGAACAAAACCAGTGTCAGCGGCGCGCCCTGGCGCAGCAGCTTCTCCGTTTCCGACATCAGAAAACGTCGGTTGAAAACGCCTGTCAGCTCATCGCGCGACGCGAGGCCGTAGAGGTCGTGTACAACTTGATCAAACATGTGTTGTCTCGCGATCAGCCGCCGCGCAGCGACGAGCGCAGCGACGATCGTCAGCTCCGGCGCCGACTTGGAAAGAAAATCATCGTAGCCGGCCGTCAGAGCGGCGATCTTTTTCTCCAGTTCGTCGCCCGATGTAGTGACGATCGTGTACGCCGTTCTCGTCGCTTCGTCGGCGCGCACCTGGGCAATCAGCTCGAGACCGTTGATACCGTTGGTCTCGACGTTCACGAGGAGGAGGTCGTAGCGTGAATTCGAAAGCATCGATAGCGCAGCATTACCGTCGGCGGCCGCGTCAGTCGTGAAACCGACCTTCTCGGCAATCGAAGTTACGTATGTGCGGTAGCTGGTCTCGTCATCGACGACCAGTGCGGTCATCGGCGGGGATGCAGCGTGCGGTTCCGCATCGGTGCGGCGGCGCCCTGCGAACTTTCTCATTTGGGGGTCCTGTCTTTTTTTCCTGCCCAGTTATTTTCAATTCTTGAGCCAGGCAGGCGTGACCGCCATCACATGGCGCAATCCATTGAGGAATCGTGAGTTGCAGACTATTCGCCACGTTTTTGGAATCGCGTACAATGGCGCCACGTGCCGCAGCCGCCCAAGGAGCGACGAAAAGTATCACGTGTGAAGCTGTCGCGACCGCTCCCGGGGCGAGTCGGCGAAGCCCGTATTTTCCTCGTTGATGCGTCGGTCGAAGGCATCCGCATCGCGCATCAGGGAAGCCTTCCGGCAGTCGCTCAGACTTGCCACGTCTCGTTCGCCTGGGAGGGACAATCGATC
>QHVY01000275.1 GCA_003223695.1 Acidobacteriota bacterium | reverse complement strand
ATCATCTCCCCGCCGGCCATCGGCGGCGTGCGATAGTCCGCCTCCCCTTCGATCAGCATCAGCGGGGTCTTCACGCGATCGATGTACGTGATCGGCGAGCGCGCTTTGTAATCCGCGGCATCTTCCCACGGCGCTTTGCGAAACCACGACGGCTGGAAGAGCGTGAAGTCGGCGACGTACCAGAAATCAGCCCAATCGGCGATGTCGCGTTGCGACACCGCCGCGGCGAACCGATCCGTCTGCGTCACCACCCAGTTCGTGAGCAGCCCA
>QHVY01000274.1:6806-9942 GCA_003223695.1 Acidobacteriota bacterium | reverse complement strand
GCCCACGCTTCGATGGTTTTTCCGTCGAAGCTCTTGTACGTGAACTCCTCCGGCTCGGTGAGCGTCAGCTCGGAGAAAAGCTTCTGATTGATGTTCGTTAGGCGGGTCATCGCCCCTCTCTCGTCGACGCTGAAGAGATCGCCGATCATCGTCGGGGTGGAGACGAGGGCGATCGCCCGTCCGTCGCGCGCAATGAAGTTGAGGATGTCCTGCTTCCCGCTCGTCCAGCCTTCCATGCGTCCATTCGCGGCATCGACGCGCTTCAGATTCACTTTCCCTTCTTCGGCGGAAGTGACGTAGATCGTCTTCGAGTCGCTGCTCCACGCCGGACGCGACCCTCGCGAGCCGCGCGGCGGCGCCTGATCGCCTGTTAGGCCGCTGAGCAGTAAGAGCCGGCCCCACGTCGGTCACAAACAGATCCGGCTGATCGTACGAATGCACCGGATTGTTCAGCGTCCCTCGAAAGGCGATCCATTTGCCGTCCGGGCTCGGCGCGACGTCGCTGATCGGACCCTCGATGTCGGCGACTTTGGTCATCTCGCCGCCCGAGGCCGGGATCGCGTACAGATTGGTGTCGCGGCGGTCGTAGTACGCCTCGTACACGCGATTCGAGGTGAAGTAAATGCGCGATCCGTCAGGAGTCCACACCGGATCGTCTTCGCTGAAATCGCCGCTCGTCAGTTGCTTCGGCTTCGCCGCCTCAGCAGATCCTTGCGGCACGTCGAGCGTCCAGATGTGCACCGCGCGTGTGGGATCGAGATAGCCCGGGCCGTTCGACCGATACACCGCCTGATTGATGACTCTCACGTCGCTGACGTGTTCCTCAGATTTTTTCTTTTCTTCGACATCCTCCGGCTTCGTGCGGGCAGTGAACGCGATCGTGCGGCCGGATGGCGACCAGGCGATCGAGTCGATCGCGCGCGAGAGTGACGTCACCGCGCGCGCCTCGCCGCCGTTCAGGGGCAGAATGTAAATCTGCGCCGGCTGCGGCTTGGCGTCTTTCTCGACGCTGCGAAGAAACGCGAGCGACTGTCCGTCCGGAGACCAGCGCGGCGCCGAGTCGCTCGGCCCGGCGGTGAGCTCGCGAGGGTCGCCTCCGCGAGCGGGAACCGACCAGATCGATGTGTCGTAGCGATCTTTTTTCTCGTCGACGGTCACGCGCACGAACGCGATCTGCGATCCGTCGGGCGAGAGCTGCGGATCGGCGATCCATCGGAAGCTGAAGAGATCTTTTTCGGTGATGAGACGAGCATCGGCGGCGGACGCCGCCACAATCGCCATAGCGAAGATCAGTCGTTTCATGCGGGAGATTGTATGGCGTACACGATCAGCCCGGCGGTGAGCAGACCGCAGACCGTCGAGACGATGAGTCCGGCACGTGTCTGCTGATGGACCTGCGGCAGCAGATCGGAGGCGCCGAGGTAAAGAAGGAAGCCGGCGAAGAAGGAGAGTTGGAAGGCGACGATGCGCGGATCGAGGCGCAGCAGCCCTGCGCAGAACGCGCCGGCCACGGGCGCGATGGCATCGACGAGCAGAAGAGCGCCGGTGCGCATTGGATTGTTTTTCGTGGCCAGCATGAACGTGACGGTGTTCAGGCCGTCGGCAAAGTCGTGGGCGACAACCGCCAGAAGCACGACGAAGCCGGTGCGAGGGCCTGCTTCGAAGGCCACGCCGATCGCCAGGCCATCGAGAAAGCTATGAAACGAGAGGCCGAGCGCGCCGACGAGACCAACGTTGTGATGATGGCCCGGAGAATCGTGCTGTTTTTCACCATGTATTATCGTTAACTTTTCCAGAAGAAAAATGGCCACGAATCCCACCACGACCGTGACCATCAACGCTCGCATGTTGATGTTCTCGTGGAACGCCGCCTCGGCCACCTCGGGCATGAGATCGAGAAAGGCCACGCCAATGACCAGGCCCGACGAGAAGGCCATGATGTACAGCAGATAGCGCCGGTAGCGGAAAGCGAATGCGCCTCCGGCGAGAGTCATCAGAAACGCCGAGAGGGCGTACACCGCGGGCATGCGCCTAGTTTACGTTGTTCGTTCTTTGTTCTTAGTTCTTCGTGCCTCGGACAACGAAGAACGAACAACGAAGAACGAAGAACGAGGAACGAAGAACGCTAAGCGTTGCCGCGTGTGTGCTCTGCGCAGGCGAGAGTCGAGGAGAGGAGGTTGTCGAGGTCGAACGGCTTTCGAATCAGACCCCACACGCGCGAGGTGTCGATCTTCTCAACGAAGCGCTGACTGGCGCCGGTCATGACGATCACGCGCTCGAGCAGAGCCGGGCTGTCGCGCTCCAAGCGCTCGAGCAGCTCGAAGCCGTTGACTTCCGGCATCATCAAATCGAGCAGGATGACCGAGTAGTTGTGGCGGCTGAGCTGATCGTACGCGACGCGTCCGTCGCTGGCGCAGTCGACGCTGAAGCCCTTGCGTGAGAGGAGCGTCTCGAAGAACCCGCGCAGAGCTAGATCATCGTCGACGACGAGAACGGACACCGGGGATCCAGGAGCATCCGACCGGGACATGACTGGTTCTTTGCATCTAATGCAAACTATGCCGCGTAGACGCGCACGAGGAAGACGGCGTCATTCTTCCTCACTGTGGCGATCGACTCGCGGCATTCGGCAGGCTTGAGAAAACTGACCAGCTCGGAGTCGCTCTTACGGACGAACTCGGTGATCGCGTCATCGGCATTGGCGGCGTCGATGGTGGTGCAATTCGGCTCCGCGTCTGGGATCGGCCGCTGGTTCGCGGAGTTGGTCAATTCGCGGCTCTCAATCGTGAACTGCAAAGGCGCCTCCGTCACGACAAGATGGTGCTGCGATTGCTGTTGCGCCACTCGAAAAAGCAATCGGCAGGCCAAGCGAGTTCATGTCTGGAACATCTCATGCACCTTCGCGGGCCCGTGCGCAATAGGTTGGGTGTCTATCTACTTGCTGCGCTCACGACCTTCACCTGCAGAGGCAACCCTCCCGGTCAGAAGACTTTTCCTTTCCTCGAGCGGTATTCCGCACCACCGGCGATCAAGACAGATCTGCTGCAACTGCAGAAGGACGATGGCCAGTGGATCATGCCGGCGAAGGACTACTCGTCGCGCCGCTTCAGTGGCCTCGATCAGGTTAACGCCTCGA
>QHVY01000274.1:0-6770 GCA_003223695.1 Acidobacteriota bacterium | reverse complement strand
GTCGTTAGCCCCTTTCCCAACACGCTTTACGCCCTTGACCTCATTCAGCCGGGCGCGCCGATGAAGTGGAGCTACAAGCCAAAGGACATCAATCAATCGGCAAAGGGAATCGCCTGCTGCGACTGGGTGAACCGAGGTTGCGCATTCGCGAATGGGAAGATTTTTTTCAACACTCTCGATGGCAAAACATGTGCGGTGAATGCGACTAATGGACAGGAAGTGTGGGTCACTCAGGTGGCAAACATGGCGCGCGGCGAGTCGATCACCATGGCGCCGCTCGTGGTCAAGAACAAAGTGCTCGTCGGCGACAGCGGCGGAGAATTCGGCGTTCGCGGAGCGCTCACCGCGCTCGACACGGAAACGGGCAAGCAGATCTGGAAGGCTTACAGCATCGGCCCCGACGCCGATTGCCTGATCGGCCCGAACTTCAAGCCCTTCTACCCCTCCGACCGTGGCAAAGACCTCGGCGTCACCTCCTGGCCTCCCGATCTCTGGAAAATCGGCGGCGGCACGGTGTGGGGATGGATCTCATACGACCCGCAGCTCGACCTTATTTATTACGGCACCGCGAATCCAGGTCCGTGGAATCCAGAACAGCGACCGGGCGACAACAAATGGACGTGCGGCATCTTTGCTCGTCGTCCCGACTCGGGTGAAGCCGTCTGGTTCTATCAATGGTCGCCACATGACGAGTACGACTACGACGGCGTCAACGAACAGATCCTCGTCGATGTGCCGATCAACGGCCGGATGCGCAAGGTCCTCGTTCGTGCCGAGCGAAACGGACATGTGTATGTCCTCGACCGAACAACGGGCGAAGTGCTTTCTGCAACTCCGTTCGTGTACATCACGACGAGCAAAGGCGTCGACCCGAAAACGGGGCGCCTCATCCCGAACGAGGAAAAATCACCTGGCTTCGGCCGCGTTGTCCGCGAGATCTGTCCGGCCTCACCGGGAGCAAAGGACTGGCAGCCGAGCGCCTACTCGCCAGTCACGGGACTCTTGTACATTCCACATCAGAATCTCTGCCAGGACGAAGAGGGCGTGCAAGCGAACTACATCGCCGGCACGCCGTACGTCGGCGCGAATGTGAAGATGTACGCCGGACCGGGTGGTCATCGCGGTGAATACGATGCGTGGGACCCGATTCACGCGCGAAAAGTGTGGTCGATCCGCGAGCGCTTTCCGGTCTGGAGCGGCACGCTGGTCACCGCCGGGAACGTCGCGTTCTACGGCACGATGGAAGGCTGGTTCAAAGCCGTCAATGCGACCACGGGCGATCTGCTGTGGCAATTCAAAACCGGCTCTGGAATCGTCGGTCAGCCGGTGACCTTCCTCGCCCCCGACGGCAAGCAGTACATCTCGGTGCTCTCCGGGGTGGGCGGGTGGTCGGGAGCCATCGTTCCGGGGCAGCTCGATCCGCGCGACGGCACCGCCGCTCTCGGCTTCGTCAACGCCATGGGAGATCTGCCGATGTACACCACCAAGGGTGGAATGCTTTACACATTTGGGTTGCCATGACGATCGTTCGCCGTTCGCCGTTGGCCGTTGGCTGCGCGGTATTGATGATGACCAGCTGTATCGGCCAACGGCCAACAGCCAACGGCCAACGCGTTTTGCGTGTCTGTGCCGACCCGAACAACCTCCCGTATTCGAATTCAAAGCTGCAGGGATTCGAAAACAAAATCGCTGATCTGATCGCCCGCGATCTGAATGCACGGGTCGAGTACACATGGTGGCCGCAACGGCGCGGATTCGTGCGCAATACCCTTCGAACCGGTGCGTGCGATTGCATTCTCGGCATCCCGAGCAACTTCGAGCTCGCATTGCCGACACGGCCGTACTACCGATCGTCATACGTCTTCGTCTCGAAGCGCGATCGCCATCTCGGCATCACCTCGCTCGATGATCCACGCCTGAAGAAAATGAAGATCGGCGTGCAGATCATCGGCAACGATCATGTCAACTCGCCGCCGGCGCACGCGCTCACGAGCCGCGGAATGATTGACAACATCGCCGGCTACACGGTCTACGGTGACTATCGCGATCCGGAGCCGGGACGCGAGATCGTCGATGCCGTTGCGCGCGGCGATGTCGATCTGGCCATTGTCTGGGGTCCGCAGGCCGGTTACTTCGCGCATCAGGAAAGAGTTCCGCTGGATCTCCTCCCCGTCTCGCCGCAGATCGATGTGCCGTTTCTGCCGTTCGTCTTCGACATTTCGATGGGCGTGCGGCGGGGAGATCAGCCGCTGCGCGATCAACTCGATCGCGTGATCGAGCGGCGTCACGCGGACATTGATCGCATCCTCGATCAATACGGAGTGCCGCGTGTGTAACGTTCGCCGTTCGCCGTTCGCCGTTCGCCGTGGTGGTTCCTCGGCCAGCGGCCAACGGCCAACGGCCAACCTGTTCTTGCTTGCAGTGCTCCTGGCGCTTGCGGCATGTCACCGCGAGCAGCGCAGCATCGCGCCCACTGCTATCTCTGCTGCGCGCACATTTCCTGTGCGCGTCAACAATCCGTACGAGGGTAACGCGTATGCGATCGCGGAAGGTCAGCGCCTGTATGAGCAGTACAACTGTTCGGGATGTCACTTCCATGGCGGCGGCGGTATCGGCCCGGCGCTGATGGACAACGAGTGGATCTACGGCAGCTCGCCCGCGAACATCTACACCAGCATTGCCGAAGGGCGGCCTAACGGGATGCCGTCTTGGGGCGGACACATTCCCGATTACCAGATCTGGGAGCTCACGACCTATGTTCGCGCGCTCGGCGGATTCGAAGGGCGCGTCGCTACGGCTTCGCGCTCCGATGAGATGGAGGCGAAGCGCGCGGAGGAACCGAAGAAATGATGGTGGGCGCGGAGACGATTCAGTCGGCGCTGCGCCCGGCGGGTCCCGAAGCCGCCCGCCTAACAGACCTCTGGTGGATTTTTTTCTGGACCTGCGCCTCGTTCTACGCTGCGCTGATGGCCTTCTTCGTCGCCGCCTGGATTCGAGGCCGTCAAAATGTCGAGCCGGATGTCACTCCGGCGACCGAACGCTCGCATACCACCGCGGTCACCGCAGCGCTGATCGTCAGCGCCATCGGTTTGCTCGCATTGCTCGTTACCAGCGTGGCCGCCGGCCGCGCAGTCGGCAAGTTCGCTACAAATTCAAATCAATTGGAGATTGAAGTCACCGGACATCAATGGTGGTGGGAAGTGAAGTATCCGAATCCGGCCGCACCGAATCAGCAGGTCGTCACGGCGAACGAAATGCACATTCCAATCAACACGCATGTCCTGCTGCGACTCGACACGCGCGACGACATTCACAGCCTATGGATTCCGAACCTGCACGGCAAACGCGATCTCATCCCCGGCCGCGTCAATAAGATCTTCATTCAGGCGGACCGTCCGGGCGTCTACCGCGGGCAATGCGCCGAGCTTTGCGGACTGCAGCACGCGCACATGGCGCTCGTCGTCGTTGCCGAGGAGCCGGAAAAATTCGCGGAGTGGAAAAAGCGCGAGAGTCTCGGCGCGCCGACTCCGCAAACTCCGGAGCAGGTTCGGGGACAACAAGTTTTCCTCGGAGCGCCGTGTGCGAACTGCCACAACATCACCGGCATCGATGCCAGCGCCACGCTGGGGCCCGACCTCACGCACGTACGCAGCCGCCCAACTCTCGCCGCCGGAATGCTGCTCAACACGCGCGGCAATCTCGCCGGCTGGATCAGCAATGCGCCGGCGATCAAGCCGGGAGCACAAATGCCGCCCAATCAACTTGCCGCCGGGGAGCTACAGGATTTGTTGGCCTATCTGGACACACTGAGATGAGAGACACGCGAATGTTGAATGTTGAATGTTCAATGTTGAATGCCATTCAACATTCAACATTCAACATTCCTCGTCCGTCCTGAGCTCCAGATGAGCGAAGTGATCATCGATCAATCCGATTTTTCCGAGGAGCGCGCAACGCTGGAAAAAACGTGGGCTCCCGCTCGCGGAGTCATCGGCTGGCTGACCGAGACCGGTCACAAGCAGATCGGGATGCGCTACATCGTTACCGCGTTCTGCTTTTTCGTTCTCGGCGGCATCGAGGCGGCGCTGATGCGCATTCAGCTCGCCAAAGCGGAGAACAACTTCCTCAATCCCGATCTATACAACCAGATCTTCACAATGCACGGCAGCACGATGATGTTTCTGTTCGCGGTGCCGATCATGCTTGGCATGGGAGTGTACTTCGTGCCGTTGATGATCGGCACGCGGAACGTCGCGTTTCCGAAGCTGAACGCATACGGTTATTTCATTTATGTCGCTGGCGGCATTTTTCTTTACGTGATGTTTTTCATCGGTGCCGGCCCCGACGCCGGCTGGTTCTCGTACGTGCCGCTCTCCGGCCCAACATTCGACGCAGGAAAGCGCGCCGACACGTGGGCCCAGATGATCACGTTCAGCTTTCAAGCAGCGCGCGCCGGGGATGTCGCTCAATCGCATCCCGCTGTTTGTGTGGTCGATGGTTGTGACGTCGATCATGGTCATCTTCGCGATGCCGGCGGTAATGCTCGATAGCACCTATCTGATATTCGATCGCACGATGTCCATGCACTTCTTCAATCAGTCGGAAGGCGGCGACGCGCTCTTCTATCAGCACCTGTTCTGGTTCTTCGGACATCCCGAGGTGTACATCGTTTTCATGCCGGGGTTGGGGTTCATCTCGTCGATCGTGACGGCGTTCACCGGGCGGAAGATCTTCGGCTACACGGCAATCGTCAGCACGCTCGTGATCACCGGATTCCTCGGCTTCAGCGTATGGGTGCACCACATGTTCGCCACCGGCTTGCCGCAGTTAGGCCAGAGCTTTTTCACCGCGGCGTCGTTGATGATCGTCATTCCTACGGCGGTGCAGATGTTCTGCTGGATCGCCACGATGTGGAGCGGAAGACTGCGCGTGGCTACGCCGATGCTCTTCGTGTTCGCGTTTTTCCTCACATTCACGATCGGAGGAATGAGCGGAATCATGGTCGGCTCCGTCCCTCTCGATTGGCAGCTCCACGACACCTACTTCATCGTCGCGCATTTGCACTATGTTCTGATCGGCGGCGCGATCTTCTCGTTGTTCGGCGCGTTTTATTTCTGGTTTCCCAAATGGACCGGCCGCATGTATGACGAAGCGCTCGGCCAGTTTTCGTTTTGGTTGCTGCTGATCGGCTTCAATGTCACGTTCTTCCCCATGCACATTCTCGGACTTCGCGGGATGCCGCGCCGCGTCTACACCTATCAGCCGGGCATGGGTTGGGAATCGCTCAGCCGCACGGCGAGCATCGGTGCAGCGCTGATCGCGCTGGGTGTTCTAATGATGCTGATCAACTTCGCGATCAGCCGGCGGAGCGGAGTGGTCGCGGGCGCGAATCCGTGGAACGCCGATACGCTCGAGTGGTCGATCTCCTCGCCGCCTCCGGTTTACAACTTTCTCCATATCCCTGTGGTGAGCGGAGCGAACGCGGTTTGGGATGCTGCGCCCGATCAGCCATACGTGACCGGAATGCGCTTCGATCGACGCGAGGTCCTGGTGACAAAGACTCTCGACGCCGAGCCCGATCATCGTGAGGAAATGCCCGCGCATTCGATTTACCCCTTCATCCTCGCGCTGACGACGACCCTAGGCCTCGCCGGTTCGATTTTTTACGCATGGTGGTTCGTCGTCGGAATGATCCTCACGACGATCGCGGGCATCGGCTGGTTCTGGCCGAGCAAAGAAGACGTTCGCGAAGAGCTGCGTCGCGAAATGGCGATGGAGGCTGTGCGTGACTAACGGTTGTCGGTTGTCAGTTGTCGGTTCTCATGTTCTGGGCGGGGACAACCGACAACCGGCAACCGATAACGCGCCCGGAGGGTGCCGATGAATCAGCGCGTCCTCGACGTTTCGGGTTTGTCTCACGCACCCGCGGACAGCCGTGCGCTGATTTGGTGGGGCAACCTGGCAATGATGGCCATTGAGGGAACGGTGTTCGCGATGGCCATCGCGACATTTCTCTACCTGCGGATGAAAAATCTCGATTGGCCGCCGGCGACCGTTCCCAAGCCCGACATGTTGCTGCCGATCGTGAATCTCGTTTTGCTCATCCTCAGCGGCCTTCCGGCGCTGATGTCCGACGCCGCCGCGCGAAAGGAAGACTTGACCGCAGTACGCATTGGGATGGCGCTCTTCATCCTCGCCGGCATCGTCTTCCTGGCAATTCGATTCGTGATCATGGCCAACATCGGCTACAAGTGGAGCGATCACGCGTTTGGCTCGATCGTTTGGGTTGTCGTCGGACTGCACACGTTCCACGTCCTTGCTGCGAGCGGGGAGAACACGCTGCTTCTGATTTACCTGTTCGTCCGGCCGGCGACGAAGAAACGCTACCTCGATGTTCGCTGCGCGGCCGTTTACTGGTATTTCGTGATTCTCAGCTGGCTGCCGTTTTTTTTCTTCATCTACGTGCAACCATGGATGCACCGCAAAGGGATGTGACGATTCAGGTCCGTCCGAGCTCCATCGCGCTTTGGACGGGCGTTCTCGCTGGGCCGATCGCCTGGGCGGCGGACCTGCAGGCTCGCTACGCGCTCGTGAGGTATGTCTGCGTGAACCGCGCCGGCTGGATCATGTGGATGATTACGCTCGGTGCGCTTCTGATCACCGCATTTGGTGCGCTCTGTTCGTGGCGTGGCTGGATCGATGAGACGCCGAGGGTACGATTTATGGCCATCGGAGGGCTGTTCATCGGCGGCATGTTCGCGCTGGCGATC
>QHVY01000273.1 GCA_003223695.1 Acidobacteriota bacterium | reverse complement strand
CGTCGGTGAGCGCCCACTTCACGAAATCCACCATCGTGCGAGACTTCACGCGATCGCTCGGCCGCTCGTTGAACAGTAGCCACGTGAACGAAGAGATCGGATAGACATTGTGGCCCGGCGCATTTGTGATGGACACGCGGAAATCGCGCGGCATGGCCTTCGCCGCCCCTGTCGCCGCGTTGGACACAGTCTCGGTCGATGCGCGAACGAATTGGCCGGTCTGGTTCTGCACGGCGCCGTATGCAATCTTGCTCTGCAGCGCGTAGATCAGTTCGACATAGCCGATCGCGCCGGGTGTTTGCTTCACTAATCCGGCAACGCCCTCGTTTCCTTTGCCGCCGACGCCCGCCGGCCAGTTGACCGAAGTCGCCACGCCGACACTCTTTCTGAACTCGGCGGAGATTTTCGACAGGTAATCAACCCAGATGTACGTCGTCCCGGAGCCGTCGGAGCGATGCACGACCGTGATGTCGTCATTCGGCAGATTCACGCTCGGATTGACGGCCTTGATCGCGGCGTCGTTCCACTTCGTGATGCGACCGAGGAAAATGTTCGCGAGAACGGGTCCCGTGAAGCGAAGCTCCGCGTCGACGCCCGGAATGTTGTAGACCGTAACCACGCCGCCTAACACCGTTGGCAGGTGTAGCACCGGAAATCCGGCCGCATAGATTTGATCGTTGGTCATCGGCCCATCGGAGGCGCCGAAGAACACCGTTCCGGCGCTGAGCTGGCGGATTCCGCCACCCGATCCGATGGACTGATAGTTGATCTCCACATTCGGGTGCATGCGGTTGTACTCGGCGAACCATTTCGAGTAAATCGGATAGGGAAACGTTGCTCCCGCTCCGCTGATTTGAATCCTTTGTGCGGACGCGACCGAGCCGATCGCGAGCGCGATGAGCGCAATGAGTTTCTTCATGTCGTCTCCCCTTTTAGAAATTGATCAGCATGTGGACGGCGTAATTCGTCGCGCGCGGGACCGACGGAGTGATCCCCGTGCGCTCGAGAGAGTCGTAATCGGCCAGCAGCGCGGTCTGAACTCCCTGCAGCGGATGGAACCAGTACGCGAGGCCGGCGATATTTCGTTTACGCTTCTGCGAGCTGATGTTCTTGTTCGGCTCCAGCTCGTCGTGACGCAGCAGCGCTTCCCAACCGGTCGTCCCGAATCGCGGCGTGGCCCATGCGGACCAGCCTTTTGCATCCACTGTTGCCGCAGTCGCGAGCGCTTTGTCTTTTGCCTGAAGATATTCGATGCCGGCGTTCACCAGCGGGTGCTCGAACGTTAGCTGCCCGACGTGCCGCTCACGCTTGCCGTGCGAACTCGGCTTGTCCTGGTCGGCGAACCCAGTCAGCCTCAGACCCTTCCAAACTCCGCCGAGCGGTAGCGGACGCAACGATCCTCGGACCTCGAATCCTTTTTGATTGTTGGTTTCCGCGTGGTTGTAGTTCTCGCCGTTATAGACGCCCGCGTGAAGGTCGCCATAGTTCCCCGGGAAATTCCAGTGACCGCTGAATCCGGCGTCCGAGGAGCTGAGAAAGCCTTCGCGATCAACGAAGATCGGTCCCTGGAAACGATATCGGTAGATGCCTTCGGTGTAGTCGACATACGGAGTTTGCTGAATTCCGAGGCGCAGCCACGATCCGTGCGTCGTCCAATCATCGAGATTGAGCTGGCCGTACGCGTACTTCAGCCGAAATGTCAGACTGCCGTTCAACGAGCTTCCCGTGCCGGTTTCACGTGTGATGTCGGGCGTGATCCGAAATGCGAGGTAGTGGTTGAGATTGCCGGTCACATTGATGTACGCCCGGCTCACGTTGAACGAAGAGAAATTGACATTCTCTTTATCGGCGTCCTGAGTCTTGGGAGACTCCTGATATGTGTAATCGGTGAAAATCGTTGCACCCACCTTGAAGCTCGGAGTGTCATTGGGCGGTGTGTATCCCGCCGCCGGGGTCACTTGGGCGAACGCGCCCACAGGCAACACAAGGAGGATCAACAAGAACTCTTTCTTCATGCGCGAATAGTAAGAACGCGCTCATGAAGTCCCTGGGGACGGCAGGTAAATTCGGCGTGAAGTTGCCGGAAAGATTTGAGTGGACGGCTGCGGCAAAACGTGCGAAATACTTCGTTGCTCTGTTCGAACGGTCATGAAATTCCTCGTCCTTCTTCGTCACGGGATCGCTGAGGAGCCGTCAGCGCAAAAAAATGATCTCGATCGCGAGCTCACGGCCGAAGGGCGGCGGAGAATGGAGGCGATCGCCGCAGGACTCGCTCGGGTCTTCCCTGAGGCCGAGGCGATTTACTGCAGCCCCGCGGTTCGCGCGATACAGACCGCGGAACCGGTGGCGAAAGAATATGGGCTGAAGATCGAGAAGAACGATGCGCTGGCGCCGGGCCGATCGTCGCGAAAGCTCGTCGATGACGTGGCCGTCGATTATGCAATCTTCGTCGGCCACGAGCCGACCTTGTCGAAGTTGATGCTGGATCTCACGAACACGCGCGCAGAGATCGAGCTGAAAAAAGGCGGCTGCTACGGAATCGCGTTTGACGGCGGCTCGGCGCGCCTGGAATGGATGCTCTCGCCGCGCGTCCTACGCCGCCTTCGCTGATTCGCGCTTCGCGGCCCTTGAAATGTCCATTGCACATTGTTAGTTTCGCCCCTTCACGATGGCCGAGAGCAGTGATTACAAGAAAACGCTGAATCTGCCGCAGACAACGTTCCCGATGAAGGGGAATCTGCCGCAGAACGAGCCGAAGCGCCTCGAGCGCTGGCGTGAGCTCGATCTCTATCAGCGTATTCGCGAGAAGTCGGAAGGACGGCCGAAGTTCGTGCTTCACGATGGACCGCCGTACGCGAACGGAGCGATCCACACCGGCCACGCGCTGAACAAGATCCTCAAAGACATCGTGGTCAAGTCGCGCACGATGCTCGGCTACGACTCGCCGTACGTGCCTGGGTGGGACTGCCATGGCCTGCCGATCGAGCATGAGGTGCGAAAACAGCTCGGTTCGAAACGCAACGCGATGTCCGCGGCCGATTTTCGCCGCGCCTGCCGCGAGTTCGCATCGAAATACGTCGACCTCCAACGCCAGGACTTCATCCGTCTCGGCATCCTCGGCGACTGGTTCAATCCGTACATGACGATGTCATTCGAATACGAAGCGACGATTGCCCAGGCGTTAGGCCGGTTCATCGAGACCGGGATGGTCTACAAGGGCCTCAAGCCGATCCTGTGGTGCTGGTACGACCAGACCGCACTCGCGGAAGCGGAAGTGGAGTACGAAGAGCACACCTCGCCATCGATTTACGTGCGCTTCCGCCTAACAGACGAGTCGGTGCAAAGTCTCGATCTGCCGGTCGAAAAGCCGCTGTACGCAATCATCTGGACCACGACGCCGTGGACGCTGCCGGCAAATCTGGCAATCGCAGTCAGGCCTGATTACGAGTATTCGATCGTCGACCACGACGGCACGAACTACATCATCGCGACGGATCTCGTAAATAGCGTGATGCAGAAGTTCGGCTGGTCCGATTACCACGTCGTGAAGGTTTTCAAAGGTTCGGCGTTCGAGTACCTGAAATACCGGCACGCCTTCATCCCGCGCGAGGGCATCTTCGTCCTCGGCGACTACGTCACGCTCGATGCAGGGACGGGCCTTGTGCACACCTCGCCGGGCCACGGTGTCGACGACTTCACCACCGGAAAGCGCTACGGCCTCGACATCTACACGCCGGTAAACGGCCGAGGGGAGTTTACGGACGAGGTGCCGCTGTGGGCGGGCGTGCAGGTGTTCAAAGCGAATCCGCAGATCATCGAGCTCCTGCGCGAACGGGGAGCGCTGCTCTTCGCGGAAACGATCACGCATTCGTACCCACACTGCTGGCGATGCAAGAACCCGGTGATCTTCCGCGCGACTGAGCAGTGGTTCATCTCGATGGACGAGAAACGTCTCCGCGAGCGTGCGCTCGAAGAGATTCACAAGGTGCAATGGTTCCCGGCATGGGGTGAGGATCGCCTTGCGGGAATGGTCGAAAATCGTCCCGACTGGTGCATCTCGCGCCAACGGCTGTGGGGCGTACCGATCACGGTTCTGTATTGCGAGAAATGCGCAGAGCCGGTCACCTCGCCCGAGTTTTTCAATCGCGTCGTCGAGATCTTCCGCCGCGAAGGCGCCGACGCTTGGTTCGAGCATCCGATAGGTGATTTCCTGACGCCCGGATTCGCGTGCGCATGTGGATGTACGGCATTTCGAAAAGAGACCGACATCCTCGACGTGTGGTTCGACTCCGGGTGCTCGCACATCGCCGTTTTGAAAACGCGCCCGGAGCTCACGTGGCCCGCTGCGGTGTATCTCGAAGGACACGATCAGCATCGCGGCTGGTTCCAGTCATCGCTGCTGATC
>QHVY01000272.1:6799-8321 GCA_003223695.1 Acidobacteriota bacterium | reverse complement strand
AACGTCGCGATCGAATACGAAATTGTTCACCGCGATCGTTCGTCCATCGGGGTGCGCAGCGCGCAGCGTGACATAACTCGGATCGGTGTCGGCAAACGACACGACCGCCGTGAGCACGGCGACCGCGCACATCAGGGAACGTTTCATCGGAGAGGGATCCTTTCAGGAGAAATGGGGGAGGGAGTGTAACACGCGAGTGGGCGCCGCCGGCGTCGCAGAAACAGCGAGCACAAGCAGTGAAGTGATCCGGATCACAGTGCGAGAAATATCCCGTCGGCAGCGTTCGGTTTAGCGCGGTAGTTCATCGGGACCTGCCAATGACCCTTCATCGTTTTCGGGCGTACTGGTTGACGTGTGTCTTCTTGATGACCGCGTTCGCCGCATCGGCGACAACCATCATCCTTCCCACTGACGAACAGCTCATCGAAAAATCTCCGGTCATTGTCGCCGGGACCATCGTGCGATCGAGTCCCGTTCTGATCGGTGACAAAGTCTGGACAGAAACGATCCTCTCCATCGATCGCGCGTTCAAAGGCAGCGTCGATGGCGAGGTCACCATTCGCGAAATTGGCGGCACGATCGACGATCAAGTCACGAAGGTCTTCGTAGGGCCCGAGTACACGCCCGGCGAGCGCGTTCTGGCGTTTCTGACGCCGACACCGCGCGGCGACTTTCAAACCGTCGATCTCTACGTGGGCAAGTTCTCCGAACAGCGGACGCTCGCCGGCAGCCGCATCTGGCATCGCGATGATGTCACCGCGGATGTCGCCCTCGTCGATCGTGACTTCAAGCCGATTCAAGCGCGCAACGTTCAGCGCGACGCGATCGGATTCGAGCAGTACGTGGCGGATCGCGTTGCCGGACGTCAGGGCTCGAACAATTACGGCGTCGAGAATCCGTTGCTCGAGCGCGATGTGCTCGCAGCGAGTCGCATCGCGCCAGATTTCACGCTGATCTCCGAGCCGACGATTTACCGCTGGTTCGCGTTCGATCGGGGCAACACTGTGCCCTGGTACAGCTACGGAACGCAGCCGGGGTATACGAACGGCGGGGTGGGCGAGGTACAGACGGCGATGGGAGTTTGGACAGGTTATTCGTCTGCGCTCATTCGTTATTCATACGCCGGTGCCCAGTCGGGATCGCCCGCTCCGAGCTCGCAGACGAACGGAATCAACGAAGTCGAATTCAACGATCCTGATCAGGAGATCGCCGGCTCGTGGAACCGATCCACCGGCGGCGTCGTCGGACTCGGCGGCTTCAACGGCGTCGCGTCGGGCGGGAACTGGACGTCGACGTTCACCGCGGATTCGTCACATATTCAGGGGACGTTTCGCGCGTACGAGATCAGCGAAGCATTCCTGGCGATTCAAGATGGCGTTTCGCCGACGGCCGGAATTCCGAGCGCGACGCTCGCCGAGATCCTCGCTCACGAATTCGGCCACACCCTCGGACTCGGCCACAGCACTGACTCCACGGCACTGATGTACCCATCCGTCACCGGCCTCGGCGCCTCGCTGCGCAC
>QHVY01000272.1:0-6733 GCA_003223695.1 Acidobacteriota bacterium | reverse complement strand
GCGTCAAACGAAACGGGCCAGTACATTTATCTCGCGGCCGGCTCCGGCTCGTTCAGCCGGATCGGCGATGCCGGCGCGAACGCGACCTCGTCGACTCTCACTGGAGCATCAGCCGGGACATACCGGATTTACATCACGGCCTACAACTCCGCGGGTGAGTCGGCCGGATCGAACATCGCATCAGTAACGGTCGTCGGATCGACGCCGCCAGCCGCGCCGATTGCGGCATTTTCGGTTTCCGCGACCTCCGGCATCGCCGGATCGACAACGTTCACCTTCACCGATCAGTCGACCGGCAGCATCACATCGCGAACGTGGAATTTCGGCGATGGCACTTCATCGACGCTCGCGAATCCGACGCACACTTACGCGAGTGCCGGCAACTACACGATCGTGCTGACCGTCTCCGGCAGCGGCGGACAATCGCAGGCGACGCGCGGCGTGACGGTGTCCGCGCCCGCGCCGGTGATCCCGAATGTCGTCGCGGCATTCGACTTCGCTCCCGCATCTCCAAACGTTCACGACTCGGTGACGTTCACCGACCGCTCGACAGGATCGCCGGCCGCGTGGTCATGGTCGTTCGGCGACGGCGCGACATCGACTGCACAGAATCCGGTGCATGCCTACGCCGCCCCAGGAATATACATAATTAATGTGACAATTTTTAATTCGGTCTCATCGAGCGCCGCCACACGTTCGATCACCGTCAATCCGGCAGCGGCGTACCGCTCCCTCGTGTCGGTGAGTGCGCAAACCAGCGGCGTCGGCGGCTCGGCGTGGCGGACGGAATTGACAGTATTCAACGCCGGCAACGAAGCGGCGACCGGCCAGTATCTGTTTCTTCCGGGCGCCGGCGGCAGCGCGCTTTCCCGCCCGCTCTACCTTGGATCGAAGCAGTCCGTGACGTTCGGAAATGCGCTGCTCGATCTCTTCGGAATGTCGAGCGGCGCCGGGGCGATCGCCATCGAAGCGTCGGGAACGACGATCACGCCGACGCTCAAACTCACCAGCCGAACGTTTACGAGCGGCGCCAGCGGCACGTACGGACAAGGTGTGCCGAATGTCGGCAGCGCAAATCTCCAGACGACGATCTTCCTGACTGGCCTCGAGTCCGACGCCGATTACCGCACCAACCTCGGTCTGGTCAATCGCAGCGACTCTGCCGCGTCCGCGCTTCTCACGCTGTACAACGGCAGCGGCGCTTATGTCGCTTCAACAACGGTGAGCGTGGCCGCGGATAATTTCCAGCAGGCATCGCTCGCATCGTTCTTCCCGGCCGTGACAGGCCGCTCGTTCAGTGCGCTGTCGCTGCGAGCGGACGTCAGCGTTGCCGGCGCGGTCAGCGTGTACGCATCGGTCGTCGATAACCGCACGCAAGATCCAATTTATGTGCAGGCATCGGCTCAGCCGTCCGGATCGCGTTCAACGATTCCGGCGATCGGCCGTGCGCCGGGCGCGAACGGAACGTTCTGGCGCAGTGATGTGCGCCTCTTCAATCCGACTAGCTCCATTCTCGGCCTAACACTACGCTATCAGGGCGCATCGATGCCTGTCACCGTGCTGCCGAATCAGACGGCAGTGCTCAGCGACGTCGTTTCACAATTCGGTGCGACCAGCGGCAGCGGCTCGCTCGACATCCTGTGGAACGGCAACGCCGGACCGATCGTCGCCAGCCGCACGTACACCGCTGCGCCGAGTGGCGGCACGTACGGACAGTCGATCGACGCAACGCAGGCGTTCACATCGGACAGCTACGTGCCCGGACTTCGCTCCGACAGCTCGTTCCGATCGAATGTCGGCTTTGTGAACGGCGGCGACAGCACGATCGGCATCAACGCGACGCTGCTATCGACGAACGGGCAGACGCTCGCCAGCGCATTCGTGCAGCTCGGGCCGCACGCGCAGACGCAGTACTCACTCGCGTCGCTTTTCCCGACCGTGAACGTCGTCTCCCTCGGCACCGTCACGCTTCAGGCGCATACCGACAGCGGACCGCTGCTCTTCGCGTACGGTTCGATCATCGACAACACGTCGGGCGATCCGGTGTTTTTCGCGGGAGAGTAACCCCTCATCCGCCCTTCGGGCACCTTCTCCCGAGGGAGAAGGCTCGTTTGCGTGAGCCCTCTCCCGCTGGGAGAGGGTGGCGCGAAGCGCCGGGTGAGGGGCTACGCCCGCCGCAACACGACGATCGTCTTGTCGTCTCGTCGCTCGCGCGCCGCGCTCGAACTGTGACGCTGCAGGCGCATACCGACAGCGGACCGCTGCTCTTCGCGTACGGATCGATCATCGACAATACGTCGGGCGATCCGGTGTTTTTCGCGGGGGAGTAGGGCACGGCTGCGCCGTGCCGCACTCGGGGTTCGGCAGGCCGCAGGCCTGCCCTACATGCGGCGAAGGACGACGATCGTCTTGTCGTCTGTGGATCGCCGCCGGGTCGTGCGTCTTCATGAAGAGCTCGCGCAGGCGTTCATATCCGAATTCATTGTCATCCGGATCGGCGGCTTCGTTCAATCCGTCGGTGTAGAGGAAGAGCGTCGCGCCAGGCGGAATCTCAACGTCGCGTTCGTGGTACGTCGAATCGGGGAGGATTCCGATCGGCTTTCCTGTCGACATTAACTCCTCGAGTTTTCCGTCAATGCCGATGAATGGTGGATTGTGACCAGCGTTCACATAGCGCAGCAGTCCCGTTGACGGAGTGTAGCGGCCGAAGAAAAACGTCGCGTACTTGCGCCCGCGCGCGCTGCGATAGATCAGCGCATTGAGCCGCTGCACGAGGCGCGCGAGGTCATCTTCGATCGGCGCGGCGACGCGCAGCGCGGCCTGAACGCTGGACATGATCAGCGCCGCCGACACGCCCTTTCCCGAGACGTCGCCAATGGCGAGACCGAGGTCGCCGTCGGGGAGCTCGAGGAAGTCGTAGTAATCGCCGCCGACTTCGTAACACGGCACGCTGAGCGCTGCGAGCTCGGTGTCCAGGACGTCGATCGGTGGCTGCGGCAGCAAGCGGCTCTGGATCTCGCGTCCGAGCTTCAGCTCTTCTTCCATGCGCTGCTTTTCGAGCAACTCGATGTGCAGCGTGGCGTTTTCCATGGCGATGGCCATGTGCTCGGAGATGCTGCTGAGGAAATCGAGATCACCCTGGCCGAACGCACCGTCGTTTTTGTTGAGAAGTTGCAATGCGCCGACGATTTTTCGATCGCGGTTGCGAATGGGAACGCAGAGCATCGAGCGCGTGCGATAGCCGCTCTTCTCATCGGCAGTGCGATCAAAGCGCGAATCGGCGTATGCGTCGTGCAGGATGATCGGTTCGCCGGTGGCGACGACGGTTCCGGCGATTCCTGTGCCGATCGGCCGCGTCGCCCGAAATTCGCCGGCGACTTTCGTCCAGATTTCTTTCTTCTCATCGTCCACGAACCAGAGCGTTCCTCGATCGACGTGCAGCTCGTTGCGGGCGACAGTGAGAATCGATCCAAACAGCGCGTCGGGCTCGATCGAGGAGTTGATCAACTTCGACGCTTCGACGAGCGTTTTCAGCCGATCCATCTCGTCGCGATCGTTCAGCGTGTCCAGCACTCGGCGCAGGGCGGTCGGCCGGGCGACGAAACTGAGGCCGGTCTTGAAAATATTCGCTTTCTGCTCGGAATGGACGACGGTGCAGTCGACTTCGATTTCTTCGCCGTCCCACTTGAATCGCAACTTATGCGGACCGCCGACGATCAGCGGCTTGTCATGCTCGACGGTGGTGCCGAGGACGCCGATGTTGACGAGGCGGACCTCGTGTTCCTGCATCCTTCCGGGAATTGAAGGCGTGAGATGCAGACGATCCGCTTTGCGGCGTTCCTGTTCAAACATGGGGGGACCGACAGAGTTTACCCTATCATCTCGCGGTGGCATTTGAGGCCTTTCGGGAGCGCGATTACCGCCTGTTTTGGACGACGCAGTTCATCTCCAACATCGGCTCGTGGATGCAGGCGATCGCGCAGGGATGGCTCGTCTACCGCCTCACTGATTCCCCATTTCTCCTCGGCTTCGTCGGCTTCGCGAACTCGATCCCGCAGTTTTTTCTGATGCTGCCGGGCGGGGTGGTGGCGGACAGATTCGATCGAAAGCGCGTCGTCAGCGCGTCGCAGTGGGTGCAGACGCTCACCGCGTTGTGGCTGGCGATCGCCATTTACGTGCATCACATCACTGTCTGGCAGATCATCGCGGCGGCGGTCGTCACCGGCATCGCGATGTCTTTTTCGGGACCGGCATATCAGGCGATGGTGGTTGACCTGCTCGAGGATCGCACGCGATTGCCGAACGCGATTGCGATGAATTCGCTGCAATTCAATCTCTCACGCGCGATCGGACCGCTCATCGCTGGTGTCACGCTCTCGCTCTATGGCACGTTCTGGTGCTTCTTCTTCAATGCGATCTCGTTCCTGCCGCTGATCTGGGCACTCACTGTCATTCCCGGCCGACAACTTCGGCATCCAACATCGGAAGCGGCGATGCTTTCTCACATCGCCGAGGCGTTCCGATATGTGATGAGAGATCGGCTGGTCATGCTGCTGCTGATCATCGTCGCCGCGGCGAGTCTGTTCGGTTATCCATATCTGAGCCTCATGCCGATGATCGCCCGCGCGCTCTTCCGCAATGACGCGAAAGGACTCGGCCTCCTGATGGGCGGCATTGGCGCGGGAGCGCTCGCGGGCTCGCTGATGCTGTCCGTGCGAATGCCGCTGCAACACCGGATGACAAAGACGATTCTATTCACGCTGACGACGTTCGGAATTGGTCTGTCCGGTATCGGCTTCACACGTCAACAACCTGCCGTGTTCGCGCTGCTCGTCATGAGTGGCGCATCGATGGTCGTTTGTATCGCGCTCTGCAACACATCGATTCAGCAGCGCATCCCCGACGCACTGCGTGGACGCGTGCTGAGCATGTACACATTCGCCTTTTCTGGCTTTTTGCCGTTTGGGAATCTGTTCGGCGGGATTCTGGCGGAGCATCGCGGATTTCAGCCGACGATGGCCATGCTCGGCGGCGGCCTGATCGTGACCGCGATCGTCGCGACGCCGCTGGCACTACGCGAGTGAGTGTGGAGGACAGACAATCTTGTCTGTCCGGACAGGCAGGATTGCCTGTCCTCCACGGCGCTACGCCAGTGAGTCGAGAATCTCCTCGATCGTCGCACGGCGGCACGTGTACATCGGCGTATCGCGAACCGTGTACTTCGACGACTCCGTTTCGCGGAGCTCCTGCACGAGATCGAGAAACTCTTCCGGCTTTTCTGCCTCGAAGGCGACGACGAAATCCTGATCGTCGAGTCCGAACGAATATGTGGTGTTGATTTTCACACGCGGATATTTGTGGCCCACCGCGATGTGGTCATTCATGATCCGTTGCCGCTCGGACATCGGCAGCAGGTACCAGTCGCGCGTCTTGACGAACGGATAGACGAACAGAAACGGCCGCTTGCCGGGAACGATCCGCAGCCGCCGCCCTTCCTGGCCCTCGTGCACATGCTCGCTTACGTACTGCGAATGCTTGGTCATCGCCAGGAACGACTGCGGCACATCGAGGTAGCGGCCGAGGAGTGATTTGTTGATGTCGGAGGCCATTTGCTGCAACGGCTCGACCTCGAAGCAGATGCGCCAGAGCATGAAATCGACAGTCGATTTCAGGCCGAGGGTCGAGTAGGGGAGCACCATGATCGGAGCGTCGTAGCGATGAATGATCTCCGCGAACTCGCCTTTCGCCTCTTTTTTGAATTCGGCGCTCTCTTTTCGCAGCGCGCGATCGGCTTTGAAGAACATGAAGTTGACGAACTGGCGTTGGAGTGGTTTGTCGTCCGTCTTTGTCGGTTGCGGCTGCGTTTCAATAGACGTCGTCATGACGCGCGATTTTAGAATAACTGGGGCAATTATTCGGAAACCCGCGTAAATAGGGCGTCAAAACATGGGATGGAGTGACGGCAAAATCCTGAAGTCTTTGTGGAAAGTGCACAAGTCGCTTTGCAACAGCACAGGCAATTGAAGTCAAAGCCTCAGCAATCAGCAACTTGCATGATTCGCCCACACGCTTGTGCAATTTGCTTGGAGCCTCAAGTTTTTTGCCGCCCGCAACGTTTTTCACAGCTTTTTCATCAGCGTTTTCCACAGAAACTGTGTAAAGCCGGGCTCCCCGTCACGAATGAATCGCGGTTCAGTGCCGGTAAAGTCAACAATCGCTGACGCTTTTCCCTCGAGATGACCGGCATCGATGAGGCCGTCGATTCGTGCAAGTAACTGCTGAGGCAGATTAGCGGGGTTCGAGATCGCCGGTTCACCGCTGCGATTTGCGCTCGTCGAGATGAGCGGTCCCGTTCGCGCGACAAGATCGCGAAGCCAATCGAGATTCGGAATTCGCGCGGCGATCGTCGAGTCGCCGCGGCGCATGACTGCCGTCAGCGGCGCGGGCCAGATATTTTCGAGCGTCGACGGAACGTCGACGCCGAGGGAACGGAGCTGTGCTATCGATGCGCTGAGCATGACGAACTGCTTTTCTTCGCTGCGGCCTTTGATCTCTGCGATTTTTTTGGCCGACTGTTCGACGCCGTGCAGACCGTAAATCGTGTCGGTCGGCATGAGAACGATCCCGCCGGAGCGAAGAAGCGCCGCGACCTCATCGAGCTGCGCCTTAGTGGGCGCGCCGCCGATTGCCCAACGCTTCACGTTTTGCACCATTGAGCAGCTCGCGCGCGTGC
>QHVY01000271.1 GCA_003223695.1 Acidobacteriota bacterium | reverse complement strand
TACGCGCGCCTTTCGGAAGTGCGGCCAGTGCCGCCGAACGGGTTTGCATTTTTCGATCGGCAATTGCGCGCGGTCATCTATGCGAACGAGCAGGACCTGCCATCGAAATGGCGCGACTTTTACTCGATCGCCGACGCGGAGCATTTCGTCGCCGGCGACGTTGCCTACGCCGATCTTCGATTCGACGGCCGAGTTGTGGTGAAGCCGCTGCGCGCGATGCCAGCGGCGTCGACGCTGCGGCGTCCGGTTGTTCCGGTGCAGATCACGAATTAGGAGGAATGTCATTCCGAGCGTAGCGAGGAAACGGTGTGCGTGGGTGGTACGCGAAACGAGATTCTCGTACCGCCCGCCCACACCGGTCCCTCGCTAACGCTCGGGATGACAGGGAGGGCAAGATGCCGAAGACCGAAGAGAAGTACATCGTCGCGCTCGACATCGGGACGTCGAAGGTGTGCGTGCTGGTAGGCGAGATCGCCGATCGTGGTCAGCTCGAGATCATTGGCAAAGGCACCGCGCCGATGAAAGGCACGCGGCGCGGCAACATCATCAATCTCGATCAGGCAATCGACGCGGTAAAGAAAGCGGTCGACGAGGCCGAGGTCATGGCCGGCTTGCAGATCGAGTCAGTGTACGTCGGCGTCGCCGGCGATCACATCCGATCCGTCAATTCGCGCGGCGTCGTGTCGGTTGTCGGGAAACATCGCGAGATTTCGCGCGAGGACATCGATCGCGTGATCGAAGCATCGAAGTCGATCAACATCCCTGCCGAGCTGGAGTTGCTCCACGTCATCCCGCGCGAATTCGTCGTTGACGGTCAGGATGGCATTCACGATCCTCTGGGCATGACCGCAGCGCGGCTCGAAGCGAACGTGCACATCGTCACCGGTGCGCGCACGCACAACCAGAACGTGCTTACCGCCGTGAACAAAGCGGGCATCGCGGTGCAGGAGCTTGTGCTCGAGCAGCTCGCAGCCGGAGAAGCGGTTCTAACGCAGGACGAACGCGAAATGGGCGTCCTCCTCATGGACCTCGGCGGCGGCACCACGGATTACGCAGTGTTCCTCGAAGGCAATGTGATTCACACGAATGTCCTGCCGGTCGGCGCGGGTCACTTCACGAGTGACATCTCGGTCGTGCTGCGTACGCCGATGGAAGACGCGGAGCGGATCAAGAAGCGTTACGGATGCGCGCTCGCATCGCTCGTGACGAACGACGATCCGATCGAAGTGCCGACCGTCGGCGGCCGCGCGCCGAAGATTCTCTCGAAGCACGAGCTGACGAACATTATCGAGCCGCGTGCGGCGGAAATCGCGAAGCTCGTTTACCGCGATCTGGAGAAAGTCGGACTGGAGAGAGAAATTCGATCGGGCGTCGTACTCGTCGGCGGTGGCGCCGAGATGGACGGCATGGTGGAGATGGTCGAGCAGGTGTTCGATCAGCAGGCGCGCAAAGGCCTGCCGCGCGGACTCGGCGGATTATCTGACACGGTAAATGGTCCTGAATGGGCGGCCGCGGCGGGCCTGCTGCTCTGGGGCCTCCGGGATCGCGCGCGCCTGCGCCGGCGACCGCGCCGCGGACTGGCGCGCGTGGCCGAGTCGTTACGGGCCTGGTTTGCGGCGAATTAATGTGTATAATAATGGAGACTGTAAATGATAACGTTTGACGAATCACCCGGGGCCGGAAAGCTGAAGATCGGGCTCAATGAAGAGCAGCTGACGGCGAAGATCAAGGTGATCGGGGTGGGTGGCGGTGGGGGGAATGCCGTCAACCGGATGATCCAGGCGGGCATCAAAGGCATCGAGTTCCTGGTGACCAATACCGACGTGCAGGCGATGCGCGCGTCGATCGCGCCGAGCAAGATTCAGATCGGCGCGAAACTCACCAAAGGACTTGGGGCCGGCGCCAATCCTGAAATCGGAAAGCAGGCCGCGCTCGAAGACACCGATCGCATTCTCGAGGCGCTCAGCGGCGCGGACATGATCTTCATCACCACCGGGATGGGTGGGGGGACGGGCACCGGCGCGGCTCCGATCATCGCCTCGCTCGCCGCTGAGTTAGGCGCATTGACTGTGGCCGTCGTGACGAAGCCGTTCGCGTTCGAAGGCAAGCGGCGTCGCGTGCAGGCGGAGCAGGGCATCCGCGCGCTGCGTGACACCGTCGACACGCTGATCACGATTCCGAACGAGCGACTGCTGAACTTCGTCGAGCGCGCGACGTCACTCGGCGAAGCGTTCAAGATCGCCGATGATGTTTTGCGCCAGGCAGTGCAGGGCATCTCCGATCTGATCACTGTGCCGGGCGAGATCAATCTCGACTTCGCCGACGTGAAGACGATCATGCACGGCATGGGCATGGCCCTAATGGGCACGGGAGTCTCGTCCGGTGAACATCGGGCGGTCGAAGCGGCGCAGCGGGCGATCTCGTCGCCGCTGCTCGAAGAAGCGTCGATCGAAGGCGCGAAGGGTGTGCTGATCAACATCACTGGCGGCTCCGACATGACGCTGTTCGAAGTGCACGAAGCGGCGTCGATCATTCAGGAGGCGGCAGACGAAGAGGCCAACATCATCTTCGGCACGGTCATCGATCCGAAGATGAAGGACGAAGTGAAGGTCACGGTGATCGCCACAGGCTTCGACGCGGCCACGAAAGGGCTGCTCAACACGCGCGGCGAACAACTGGCCCGCCCCGCACCCGCCCCCACCGCCGGTTCCCGTACGCTTGCGCGAACCCATGAAGTGCCGGCGCCGGAAGCGGCGCAGCAGGTCGGATCGGAAGGGGAGATTTACGATCCGCCCTTTTTTCGCAAAGGAGCGACCAGAGCCGATGGCAGCGGCGGATTCGGGCCGATGGCGTCGAGCGATTTCGGCAATGACCTCGATATTCCGACGGTGATTCGAAATTTGAGCGATTAGCGAGCGGCGAGCAGCGCGCGGGGGCACCATCGCCGCTCGCGTCCGCTGTAAGCCGCTCGCCTGCGTGGCGCGCCCCTCCGCGCGCTACAACGGGTGGCGGGGAGAGGGACCCGGCACCAAGCAATCGGGGGCAGGGCCTTCCGCCCTGCCCCCGAAATTTTCAAATTTCAGATTTCAAATTTCGAATGAAAAATGGATGACTCCGTAGAGCTTTTTTATTTTTAGTTTGAAATTCGAAATTTGAAATTTCCGCCGATGCTAGACTCGCCTCTTGCTTGCCTTGCCGCGGCGGCTCTTCCGAAAACTTTTTCCACGACGCCGCGACCCTTTGCTCGATGGCGAGTTCAAGCAATACGCCCACGACGCGCGAAATGAATCCGCCTATCGAGCGCTGATCGATCCCAACGACCCATTCGTCGCAGCGCGCTACTTTGAAGGCATTCGTTGGCGCAACGTCCTCGCTGCTTTCACTCCAGCGCCGGCGCGTCTACTCGATGTGGGTGCAGGTGATGGGGCGATCGAGTTGGCCTTGAGTGCCGGGGGCTACTCGGCCTACAGCGTCGAACCTCTCTGGAACGACGTCGCCCGCCGCCTTGGCGTCCGCCGTGTGATCGCGGACGCGGAGTCGCTCCCGTTTCGCTGCGGCGTCTTCGATGCGCTCGTCTGCCTCGAGACTCTCGAGCATCTCGTTCGGCCGCGCGCGGTCGCTTCGGAGCTCGCGCGCGTAACCGTGCCGAACGCAGTGATGCTGCTGACGACGCCTCCTCGCTGGCGCTTCGCATTCAGACGCGATCCGCACTTCGGCATTCGCGGACTGTTGTTGCTGCCCACCTCACTGCAGCGGCGCGCTGCGCCGGAACATTTTGTCGATCGGATCTATGGTTCTGTGAAACAGATCGAGCGCGCGCTGTCGCCGTTTCACGTCGAACGCGTTCTCTCCCGCACTCGAACACCCCGACGATGGTTTTGGGATGCGATCGTTCTGAGAAAACGTCCCGGTCACTCCCACTCGATCGTGCTCGGCGGCTTCGAAGAAATGTCGTAGACCACGCGATTGACGCCCCGCACCTCGTTGACCACACGGCGGGCGATGCGATCGAGAAGATCGTGCGGCATGCGAAACCAGTCGGCGGTCATGAAATCGCTCGTGCTCACCGCGCGCACTGCGAGGACGTTCTCGTACGTGCGCTCGTCACCCATCACTCCGACGCTGCGCACGGGCAGCAAAACGGCGAATGCCTGCGAAATGTCGCGATAGAGGCCGGCGCGGCGGATTTCCTCGATCACGATATCGTCGGCGTTCTGCAGGATCTCCACGCGCTCGGCATTGACTTCGCCGAGGATGCGGACGGCCAGACCGGGACCGGGGAAGGGATGCCGCCAGACGAATTCCTCTTCCAATCCGAGCTCGAGACCAAGGCGGCGGACCTCGTCCTTGAAGAGCTCGCGGACGGGCTCGATCAGCTTCAGCCCCATTTTTTCCGGCAGCCCACCGACATTGTGATGAGTCTTGATCACCGACGACGGACCTTTGATCGAAACCGACTCGATCACGTCCGGATAGAGCGTGCCCTGCACCAG
>QHVY01000180.1 GCA_003223695.1 Acidobacteriota bacterium | reverse complement strand
ATTTCTTTTTCAGTGACGCGATCGTGCTCTCGCTGCGCTGCCCCTCCGGGAGCGACTCGGCGAAACGGATCGCTTCTTCGATTGTCTTCTTCGCCGCTTCCTTGTCGCCTTTCTGCGCGTACGTGTCTGCTTTTCCACGCAGGATGCCGATCTTGCGCGGACCATATGCTTTCGCCAGCGCGCGGTCGTATGCGGCGAGCGCCTCGTCGTACTTACCCATCGTGCGATAGATGACGCCGAGCCGCGCCGGCGGGTTGTAATCGTTCGGCAGATCGCGCTCCGACTGCTCGAGCATCGGAATCGCGCGCTCCGGTTGTTTGAGCGCCATGTACGCTGTCACTCGGTGGGAATCGAACACCGCGCGCTGCTCCGGAGTCTTCGCCTTTTTCGCTTCACCTTCGAGGAACGCCGCCCACTCTTCGCGCAGTTTGTGCGCGCCTGCTTCATCCTTTACCGCTTCGCGCGCGCTGATGAGCGTTTCGTACAGACCTGATTTGTCATCGCCGGAGAGCGGGATTTTCGGATTGTCGAGCGTCTCGCGCGCCGCCTTCTCGAGCGCGTCGAATGTCGCGCGATTCTCGGGCTTCTCGGATGCGCACGAGAGGCCGTTCGCAGTCACATTCGATGCGGAGTACGTCCCTTTCACGCGCGGATAAAGCTCGAGCGCTTTCGTGGCGCAGCGTTCGTAGTCTTTCGATTGAAAGAGCGCGAACGTGAGCGACTCTGCAGCGCGTCCGAGTCGCGACCAATTCTTCGGCGCCGCGGCGATAGCTTCGTCGTACGCTTTCGCCGCCTCGGCATGCTTGCCTTCGTTTGCCAGCCGATCGGCGCGGGCGATCTCCTCGTCCGCTTTGCTCTTCGTGCCGCGGACGACGCGTTGTCCGTCGCTAAGCAGCTTCTCGAGCTGCGGCACCGTCGCGCCGCCGGCATAGCGCAGCGCGACTGCTTCTTTCTTCGGATCGATGATCAGAAGCGTCGGCCAGACGCTGATCGGATATTTTTTCAGGAACCCTGAATTCGTGGAGTTCTCAGTGTCGACGGCCAGCCAGACGAACTGTCCGGCGTACCGCTCGAGCGCTTTGTCCGTGAACACGAACGCGCGCATGGAGCGGCAGGTGTGTCACCACGGCGCCCAGGCGTCGACGAACACCGGCACGTTCTTCCGTTTCGCCTCGGCCAGAGCCTTGGAGTAATCGTTGTCGATGAACGGCAGAACCTCTTTCGCCAGCACAGGCACTGCCGTCAGCAGCAGGATGAGGAGAAGCTTTCTCATGGCGGGGATTCTACAGCGGAGAGCGGGCGTCTCGCCCGCAGCCGGCGTGCGTCTCGCGCGGCGGCCGATGAGTCGTCGGGCATGATGCCCGCCGACTGCGGCCGGGACGGCCGCTCTCCTACTGCAAGCTCTTCACCACTTGATCACGATACTGTTTCGCTTTGGCAATCGCCGCGGGAACATCCACCGTCCGCACTTTGCCATCGCGCATCAGGATCTTGCCGTCGCAGATTGTGGTGATCACCGAGCTTCCTGACGCCGCGTAAACGATCGCGGATTCGACGGCGTACACCGGCTGCGTTTTCGCCTGCTGCAGATTCACGATCACCACATCGGCCTGCTTGCCCGGCTCGAGCGTGCCGATCTTCTGCTCCATGCCCAGGACGCGAGCGCCGCCGATGGTGGCCATCTCGAGGACTTTTCGCGCGCTGAGCGCCTTTGGATCCATCATCTTGATCTTTTGCAGCCGCGCGGCGCTGGCCATCTCTTCGACCATGTCCAGATTGTTGTTCGATCCCGCCGGTCCGTCGGTGCCGAGGCCGACGTTGATGCCGGCGCGGAGCATGTCGGCGACGGGCGCCATTCCTGACGCGAGCATCTCGTTGCTCTCCGGACAATGGGCGATGCCGACGCCTCTCTGCGCGAAGACGCGAATCTCTTCCGGCGAGAGCCACACGCCGTGCGCGGCGATGACGTCGTGCGCGAGAAATCCGATCGAGTCGAGGTAGAGGCCGGGCAGCAATCCGTTCTGCTTCTCCGCGACCTGACGCAATTCATCGCGCGTTTCGGAGACGTGAATCAAAATCGGGACGTGCAGCTCGTCGGCAAGTCTGCGTGTCTGCTGCAGATGCTCGCGTGAGACGAGGTACGGCGAATGCGGCGCGAGCGCGGGCGTGATCAGCGGATCGCCGTGCCACTGCTTGACGAAGTTGCGGATATACGCGACGGCGGCGTCCCACGTTTTGTTGTCCGGTGCTGGAAAGTCGATGAGCGTCTCACCGACCACCCCTCGCAACCCGGCGCGCTTCGCCTCGGCCGCAACCTCGCTCTCGAAGTAGTACATGTCGGTGAACGTCGTCGTTCCCGACTGGATCATTTCCGCCGCCGCGAGCCGCGTGCCCCACTTCACAAACTCCGCGGTCACGTTCTTCGCTTCGGCAGGGAAGATGTAGTGCTGCAGCCAGTCCATGAGATCGCGATCGTCGGCAATACCTCGGAACAGGACCATCGCCACGTGCGTGTGCGTGTTCACGAAGCCGGGAAGCACTGCGTTGCCGTGCGCGTCAATCGTCGTTGTGCTGACGTATTGACTCACGTCGCCGACGGCGACGATTTTTCCTTTATCGATTGCCACGCCGCCGTTCGGAATGTTCGGGCCGGCCATCGTGACGATCGTGCCGTCTCTGATGACGATGTCGACTTTTTGAGCTGCCTGTACCGAGCTCGCGAAAATCAGAACGGCGAACAGCCAACGGCGAACGGCGAACGGTTTCATTCGATGCAAAACGAAAATGGATGGGGAAACAGATCCGACAGTTTGTATTCGATCGTCTGTCCGGCGAGGTTCGCCAGCGTCACATCGATATCGCCGCAGTATTCCCACATGAGCTGCCGGCACGGACCGCACGGCGTCGATGGTTCTTCCGACTGGGTCACGACGGCAATGGACGTGAAATCGCGCTCACCCGCGGCGAGTGCCGAGAGCAGCGCCACGCGCTCCGCGCAGACAGTGAGGCCGTATGTGCAGTTCTCGACGTTGCAGCCCCGGTAAATCTTTCCTGCTTTCGTTCGCAGCGCAGCGCCGACTTTGAATTTTGAGAATGGCGCCACGGCGTTCTCGCGGGCTGTTCTTGCTTCATCGATGAGGGTGGGCATTGGACGCGGTAGGTTATCACCACAGAGAACACGGAGAGCACGGAGACGTCTCTGTGTGCTCCGTGCTCTCTGTGGTGAACGTCTACCGTGCCCGCTTTGCCAGCTCGGTCTCGATGTCCCGCCAATCGAGGTCTTCGTCGGCCATCAGCACGGAGATGTGGAAGACGAGATCGGCGATCTCGGAGATCGTCCGCTCGCGCCCCTCGCCGGTCGCGGCGATGATGACTTCGACCGCCTCTTCGCCGATTTTCTTCAGAATCTCGCCGCGCCCTTTTTCAAACAGCGATGCCGAATATGAGCCGGCGGGACGTTTTGCGCGGCGGTCGCGCAGAACGTCCATGAGTCGTTCCAACATGCGCGGAGGTACGCCCTCGAAGCACGATCGCGCGCCGGTATGGCACGCGGGGCCGTTCGGAATGACGCTGACCACGAGCGCGTCGTCATCGCAGTCGTGCGCGATGTGCACTACGCGCTGCGTGTTGCCGGATGTTTCGCCTTTGTGCCACATCTCATTGCGGCTGCGGCTCCAGAACCATGTCTCGCCGCTCTCGATCGTTTTCTGCAGCGCCTCATCATTCATGTACGCGAGCGTGAGAATCTCGCCGGAGTTTGCGTCGCGCACGATCGCGGGAGTGAGGTTGGCGATCGACGGCCCCTCATCCGGTCCTTCGCTCCGCTCAGGACCACCTTCTCCCCGCAAGCGGAGAGAAGGCCTTCGTGCCCGCTTGCGGGGAGAGGGTGCCGCCCTTCGGCTGCGCTCAGGGCCGGCTCCGCGGCGGGTGAGGGGTCTTCTTCTCATCGGACGGGAATCCCTTCTGCGGCGAGAAACTTCTTCACCTCTCGATGGCATCGCGAAAATCCTCGAGCCGGCCGGCGCCGCCCGACGCGATCACACCGATCTTCACGCTCCCGGAGACTGACCGCAACAGCTCGAGATCGAAGCCTGCGTTCGTGCCGTCGCGATCCACCGAGGTCAGGAGAATTTCGCCGGCGCCGAGCGCTTCGGCGCGCCTGCACCAATCGACGGCATCGATACCAGTCGATTCTTTGCCGCTGCGAACCATGGCCTCTCGTCCTTTGACATCGCACGAAAGCACGACCGCCTGCACGCCGAATTCACGGGCGCAGTCGGCGATGAGCTGCGGATTTGCGACGGCGGCGGTGTTGATGGCGACGCGATCGGCGCCGGCGCGCAGCAGCGCGCGAAAATCATCGACGCTGCGAACGCCGCCACCGACGGTGAGCGGAATGAAAATCGACTCGGCGACGCGACGCACGATCTCCAATGCGGTGCGGCGTCCCTCGTCTGTCGCAGAGACGTCGAGGATCACCAGCTCATCGGCGCCTTCTTTCTCGTAGCGATCGGCGCATTCGACCGGATCGCCGCTGTCGCGCATGTTTCCAAAATTGGTGCCTTTCACGACGCGGCCGTTGCGAACATCGAGGCACGGAATGACGCGTTCGGGAATCGAATTCGGCGTGCGCGCGCGGGCCATCGCTTCGGTGAGCGACAGCCGTTTATCGAGCAGCGCCTTTCCAATCACGCATCCGCTGACATTGCCGAGACGCGCGAGCGAGACGATGTCGCCAACGGACGCGACGCCGCCGGATGCAATGACGCGAAGAGTTGTGATCGCGCGTAATTCCCGATAGAGCGAAAACGACGGACCGCCCAGGGCGCCGTCGCTGGCGATGTCGGTGACGAGGATTTCTTTCAGGCCAAGGGATTGAAGGCGGCCGAGGATGGCCGGGAGCGACGCGGATGCGTTCCGCTGCCAGCCGTCGACGCGCACCGTTCCGTCGCGTACATCGACCGCCGGAATGATGCGATCAACGCCGAAGGAATCGATCAGTTGCAGTAGAAAGTTGGGCGACTCTGCCGCCGCCGTGCCGATCACGATGCGTTGCGCGCCGCAATCCAGCCATGTGCGCGCATCGCGAATGGAGCGGATGCCACCGCCAACCTGCAAACGCAGATTTCGTTTCGCCAGCTTGCGGACGATTTCCGTCTCCACAGGCCGTCCGCTGCGCGCGCCCTCGAGGTCGACGACGTGCAGGCGCGCCCCTTCCTCCACCTCCAGCGCATCCAGCACCTCCTCGGGCGATCCGTACTTGGTGATCATTCTGAATTCGCCGCGAGTTAGGCGGACGGCATTGCCCTGCAGCAGATCGATCGACGGGATTACGTCCATTGCACGAAGTTCCTCAACAGGCGCAACCCGGCTTCCGAAGATTTTTCCGGGTGAAACTGCACGCCGAAAATTTTTCCATTCTGAACCGCAGCGGTGAACGTGCCGCCGTATTCTGCGCGAGCAATTTCGCTCGGCACACTCGTCGCCGCGTACGAGTTGACGAAATAAAACGGCGTTGCCTCCGCGATCCCTTCGAACAACGAAGAACGAAGAACCACGACACGATTCCATCCAATCTGCGGCACGGGCAGAGATCCGTTAAACTTGCGCACCTCACCTCGAACGAGTCCCAGCCCCGCCGTGGCGCCCATCTCATGCGAAATATCGAACAGTAGTTGATGCCCGACGCAGATGCCGAGGAGTGAGGTACCGTTTGAAGCGGCGTGACGGATGGCCTCATCGATCCGCTGCTCGCGCAGCCACTGCATCGCCGCAATGAAGCTGCCGACGCCCGGCAATACGATCTTGTCCGCGTCGGCGATCGTTTGCGGATCGCGCGTGATGCGAAGATCCGCTCCGACATGCCGCAACGCGCGGGCAATGTTGGCCACGTTCGCCACCGGCGAGTCGATCAAAGTGACTTCCATAACGAATCGTGTGTAGCGGCGGCCTTCAGGCCGCCGTCGGCGGGCTAAAGCCCGCCGCTACACCTGAGCTAGATCACTCCTTTCGTGCTCGGCACGCCTCCGCCAACGATCTGTTTCGCTTCGCGCAGCGCCAGCGCGAACGCTTTGAAAATTGCCTCGGCGGCGTGGTGTCCGTTGCGTCCGCGAATCAAATCGACGTGAATGTTGCACGCGCATTTGTTTGCGAACGATTTGAAGAATTCCTCGACGAGCGCGAACGGAAAATCTTTGTGAATGAGCAGCATCTCGCGGTCGAGCGGCACCTCGAACACGAGGTAAGGCCGCCCGGAGAAGTCGACGACCACGCGCGCCAGCGCCTCGTCGAGCGGCACGTAGGCGTAACCGAAGCGGCGGATTCCTGCTTTGTCGCCGAGGGCTTTGCCGAAAGCTTCGCCTAACACGAGGCCGACGTCTTCGACGGTGTGGTGATAATCGATGAATGTGTCGCCGATCGCGCTGATGTCGATGTCCACACGGCCATGACGAGCGATGACATCGATCATGTGGGAAAGAAACCCGACGGGCGTCTCGATGCGCGAGCTCATACCGTCACCGTCAAGGTTCACCGTTGCGCGCACGCTCGTCTCTTTCGTCGTGCGCTCGAGGACAGCCGTTCGGCTCATGCGACCTCCTTCAATGCGGTGAGAAATGCGTCGTTCTGTTCTCGCGTGCCGATCGATACGCGGAGACAGTCGCCTGCGACCTCGCGAATCAGAATCCCACGCGAACAGAGCGCGTCGAACAGAGGCTTCTGGCTGCGGAATGTGATGAAGTTCGCGCGGGTCGGAAAGACGCGGATCCGCGAGATCTGTTGCATTGCTGCGAAGAGACGCTCGCGCTCCGCGATGATCCGCTTCACATTGCGATCTCGAATTTCCGGATGCTCCAGCGCGATCGCGGCGATCGCTTCGCTGATGACGTTGAGCGAGTAGGGGAGCTTCACTTTGCGGATCTCGCGGCAGTTCTCGACCGTCGACGACAGCCAGCCGACGCGCAGCGCTGCGAGGCCCCACGCTTTGGAAAACGTGCGGAAGGTGACGAGATTTTGTGGAGGACAGACAATCCTGTCTGTCCGGACAGGCAGGATTGCCTGTCCTCCACTCGCGAAGTCGGCGTATGCCTGATCGAGCAGTACCATGGCGCCGCTGTCGAGCAATGCGTCCAATCCGCCGTCGGGCAGCACACCGCCGGTTGGATTGTTCGGCGAGCAGGCGATGGCTACCGCGTTTTCGTATTTGCGAATCGCAGCGAGCATCTTCTCGAGCGGCAGTAGTCCTGAGTCAGGCTCGAACTCGATCGCGATCGGCAGGCCGCCGGCGATCGTCACGAGCTTTTCATAGAGCGCGAATGTCGGACGCGGAAACACGACCGGCGTTCCCGGCCCGACGAACGCCCCGATGGCGGCCGCCAGGAGCTCGTTCGACCCGTTGCCCACGAGGATGTTTTCCGGCGTTAGGCCGTAAGCATTTGCGATCGCAGTGCGTAGCGCCATCGATTCGAAATCGGGATAGCGATTCCACGGCCGCGCGGCCATGGCTGCGAGCACCTGCTCCTTCAGCTCGCGCGGAAAATCGAATGGCGATTCGTTCTGATTGAGCTTGATCTCCGCCTCGCGCAGCTCGAGCGTGTAAGCGGTCATCGCCGCGACGACGCTGCGGCTCATGCGAGACTCCTTTGTGCGAGCGATTTCGCGTGCAGCGGCAGGCCCTCGAACTCCGCGAGGCGCTGGGCGTACGGCGCGATTCGCCCCAGCGCGTCGTCGCTGATCGTGATGACGTTGGTGCGCTTGACGAAATCGTAGACGCCGAGGGGGGAGAAGAAACGCGCGCTGCCGCCGGTGGGCAGAACATGATTCGGCCCGGCGATGTAGTCACCAGCAGCGACTGGCGATGATGATCCGCAGAAAATTGCACCGCAGTTCTCGATCCGCGCCGCCACCGCTTGCGGGTCGCGCGTCTGAATCGAGACATGCTCCGGCGCAATGCGGTTGGCCATGGCGATCGCTTCATCGATCGTCAGTGTGGCCGCCGGCCCTTCGGCCGGCGGTGTGCCGGCTGGAGAGCCGGCACCCACACTCACCCAAATGACCGTCACACGCGAGTCCGGCCCGTGTTCCTGCTGCGCCGCAAGATCGGCGGCGACAAGTTCAGGATTGGCGGTTTCGTCGGCGATGATGACCAGCTCCGTCGGGCCGGCGGTCATATCGATGCCCACGGTGCCGACGAGCCTCGCTTTCGCCGCCGTGACGTACTGATTTCCTGGACCGACGATCTTGTCGACGCGCTCGAGCGACTCGGTGCCGAGTGCCGCGGCGGCAACGCCGGCGGCACCGCCGCAGCGGTAGATCTCGCGAATGCCAAGGAGACTGCACGCGTATTGAAATTCGTCGCGGGCGGCAGCGGCGGGTGTGGTGATCGCCACGATCCCGCGCACGCCGGCGATCGGTGCGGGAACGGCGGTCATCATCAACGTCGACAAGTACACCGCCCGCCCACCCGGCACGTACGCGCCGACACGTCGCAGCGGCCGAACGCGATGCACTACTTCTGTGCCGTCGTACGTCCACGTGTAGCCGCTCGGCAGCTGCTGACGATGAAACGCCTCAATGCGCTCGATCGCCACCTCGATCGCCTCGGCCATCTGCGGATCGATCGTGATCTCGCGCGGCGCGATCAGGATTTCGTCGATCTTCACCTGATCGAATCGCTCGATCTGCTCGCGCACGTACGCGTCGCCGCGCTCGCGAACGCCGGCGATTGATTCGTCAGCCACGCGCAGCGCCTCGGCTTCCAGCGACTCAGCGTTGAACATACTCACTCCTTTGTCACCCCGAGTCCGTAGGGCACGGCTGCGCCGTGCCGAAACCCCGGGGATTCGGTCGAGCGCAGCTCGACCCTACGCTCGACCCGCGCAATCAATTCGCGGATTCTCTTTCCATCCATTCGATAAGAATTTTTTGCGACGATCAGGCGCGGCGAGATCTCTGCTACCAGGTCCTGAATCTCCAGCTGGTGCACGCGCACTGTCTCGCCTGTCTCGACAACGTCGATCACGTGCGACGTGAGCTCGAGCACGGCCGCAAGCTCGACCGAGCCGGCGAGCGGCACGATCTCCGCGCGAAGCTGCCGCGCGTCGAGATATTGCCGCGTGATGCGCGGGTATTTGGTGGCGATCTTCGTCAGAGGTGGAGCGCCACGCGCGGCGATGAGCATCATCCGGCAGCGGCCGAAAGAGAATTCGACCGGCTGATACGCGGTACATTCGTGCTCGAGAATTTGATCGAGGCCGGCAATGCCGGCGTCCGCCGCACCGTGCTCGACGTACACCGGCACGTCAGCGTCTTTGACAAAGATCCATTCGACGCCGTCGCGCGCGAAGACGAGCTTTCGCGTCTGCAGATCGGATTCGCTGGGGATCGCGTATCCAGCCGACACGAAGACGCCGAGCGCTTCGTCTTGCAAACGGCCTTTGGGAACTGCGATGCGGAGCTCGTTCATTCGCCCTCCGCGTAGCGCCGGCTGCCAGCCGGCAGGTCCGCGGGCTCCCAGCCCGCCGGCAGGCTGTCGGCGGTCCGGCCGGCAAGTTGCCGGCGCTCTTCGAACAGATCGTCGATCGTGAATGTGAATCCGACTGCCGCCGCGGGCGCGCCGAAGGTTTCGTAAAGCCGGTCGTAGCGCCCGCCTTGAGCGAGCTTCGTTCGCGATGCGGCGTCGTAAATGCGGAAGCGGATGCCCGTGTAATACGCGCCGGCGTCTTCGAAATCGTCGAGGTGCAACTCGAATTCGGGGAGCGCTGCGGCAATTGCTGACAGCCGGGCCGCGGCTTCGGGGGCGAACGGCGCGATGTCATCAACCGCCGCCGAGCCGGCAACGAGCTTCTCCGCGATTCCTCGCAGCGCCGCGGGAACATCGCCGTTCATCCGTTTTGTCGCCAGCACAGGACGGAGCTCCGGCAGCGCGACTGCGACGTCGCTGTACACCACGTTCGGTTGCAGGCCGAATTCGCGAACGAGATCGGAGGCGAGTCGAAGAATTGCGATATCCGCCTCGATCGATGGATCGCCGACGATCTCCGCGCCGATCTGAAACATCTCGCGGTTGGCACCGAGGCGGGAGGCATCACAGCGAATGACGTCTCCGCGGTAGTACACGCGCAGCGGCAAGTCGGCCTTGGTAATGGCCGGCGCAAGCGACCTGGCGACCATCGGCGTGAAGTCGGAGCGAATCGCCACGACTTCTCCTTCGCGATCGACGAAGCGATAGCTTTGCTTCGAGGTGTCGCGCGCCTGCAACAGCGTGTATGGCTCCGCGTAATCGATGATCGGCAACACGATCTCCGCGAAACCGGCCCGCTCGAGGACGTCGACAAATCGCGATTCGATCCGTCGCCGCCGCGCCGTCTCTTCGATCAGCAGCGGCCGTACGCCCGTTGGATATCGAAATTTAGCCATAAGCAAAAAACCTCTTCCCCGCGTGGAGAAGAGGTTTGGTCAGTGCTTATGGATCTCGCTCTGCGGCGCCCCTTCTCGACGTGGGGCGCTCGACAGTGCACCCCTACATCACGTGGTGATGATGGTGGTGCGACCGGTGAGCGAGTGTGAATTTCATAAAGCTGCGCGAGTGTAGAGACCGTGCGCGGGGTTGTCAAATTCCCGGCCCGTTCTTCGTTCTTCGTTGTTCGTTCTTCGTGGCCGGGGGGACGAACACTGAACAACGAAGAACAAAGAACGCCCTTAGAATGCCCGCGGCCATGAATCTGGACGAACAAGTCGAGTATCTCGCGAAGGGCTCGGTCGATCTGATCGATCGCAAGGACCTTCGGGCGAAGCTCGCGCGCGGCAAGCCGCTCACTGTCAAAGTCGGCTTCGATCCCACCGCGCCCGACCTTCACCTCGGTCACACCGTGGTGATCCGGAAGATGAAGCACTTCCAGCAGCTCGGCCATCGGGTGATTTTCGTCATCGGCGATTTCACCGGCATGATTGGTGATCCCACCGGCAAGAAAACGACGCGGCCGGCGCTGACGCACGAGGAGATCGAAGAAAACGCGCACACGTACGAACGCCAGGTGTTCAAAATTCTCGACCCGAAGAAAACCGAAGTTCGATTCAACAATGAGTGGCTCGGCGCTCTCGGCTCTTCGGGCATGATCAAGCTGGCCGCGAAGTACACGCTCGCGCGGATGCTCGAACGCGAGGACTTTCGCAAGCGCTTCGACTCGCATCAGCCGATCTCCATTCACGAGCTGCTCTATCCGCTTGCGCAGGCGTACGACTCGGTGGCATTGAAAGCGGACGCAGAGCTCGGCGGTACCGATCAGCTTTTCAATCTTCTCGTCGGACGCGATCTGATGCGCGAATACGGCTTAGAGCCGCAGGTCGTGCTCACCACGCCGCTGCTCGAGGGACTCGATGGCGTCGAGAAAATGTCCAAATCCCTCGGCAACTACATCGGCATCACCGAGGATCCTCAGTCGATCTTCGGGAAAATCATGTCCATTTCCGATGAGCTGATGTGGAAGTACTACCTGCTTTGCACCGACCTGACTCCCGCAGAAATCGAGACATGGAAAAATCGTCCGATGGAGGCGAAAAAACATTTAGCACGATTCATCATCACTGAGTTTCACGGCGCGGATGCCGCTTTGGCTGCAGACGAAGAATTTCGCCGCGTGTTCAGCGAGCGACAGGCGCCGAGCGAAGTCGACGAGAAAACGCTGCCCGCGTCGAAGGAGCCGCAGTTCCTGACGAAAATCATCGTTGCGGCCGGCCTCGCGCCGACGAACAAAGAAGCGCAGCGGCTCGTGGCCCAGGGCGGAGTCCTCATCGACGAGGCAAGAGTCGATGATCCGAAGCAGACCATCGACTCTCGCAAGGGGAAAACCTATTTGTTGAAAGTCGGAAAGCGGCGATTCGCTCGGGTGAATTTTGTATGACGTAGAACCGGCTCTCAGCCGGTTCAGCGCCGGCTGGAGAGCCGGCGCTACGTTCTATCGATAATTCACCGGAATCGTGATCACCTCAGACACGCCGGCCGCGGTTGCGCGAACCTTCAGCGTACCGGTTGATCCCTTCAGAGTGCTCGGCGGCGCGTACTGAAGCGTCTGGACGTCGATGAACTGCGCGTCGCGGATGGTATCGACAAGCTCCAACGTTGCCGGCTCGCCGTTCGGCCCGGTGACGACGATGCGGAAGTAGTTCGGAAATCCGCTCGTGGTGAAGACGTCGATCGGTTGATCGAGCACGCCGTCGTGATTGGCATCGAAGACATCGACGATGCCGTCCTCATTGAGGTCGACGCCGACGAAGTTGAGGCGGATGTCCACTCGCGCGCGGATGCCGGGAACGAACGTCGGATCGCCGCTCTGATTGTTGATCGCGCTGCCATAGGCGATCACTTTGCCGCTGGAGACGACCGCGTGGATCGCATCGTCGTCCTGCTCGTCGAGACCGAGGAGGGTTTTGATGCCCTGGCCGTATTGAAGTTGCGTGCCGGCCTTGTAGCTTTGCTCGACTGACGCGGCGGGCGTTCCATCAGCGTGCACGAGGTCCCAACGCACCGTTGCAGCCGTGACGGCGTAGATGCCGAAGTTGAATCGAGCGTCAGTCGCCGACGAGGGCGCCTGGAGCACGATGACATCACCGGCGGAAGCGGCGTCATTCGAGTTGACTGCCGGGATGTCCTGTCCGAATTGTCCGTTTGGCGAGGAGTTGAATGTACGTGAGGTGATGGCGACGCGATCGGACATCGCATCTGAAACAGTCACTTCGATGGCGCCCGTTGCTGCTTGGCGGCCGAAGCGCGTTTTCACGATGTCGCTGATGGTCATGGTGCTGCGCGCGTTGAGCGATACGCTGTCGCCCGACTGCGCGCCGGAACCGTCGTGGAACGTGAGACCGATGGTGGTGGGGGTGGCGGAAGTGTTGTGCAGAGTCAGCTCGCTTTGCCAGCGGCTGTCGTTGGCGCCGGGACCGGTGCCGGCGGCGGGAACGATGAATGTTGCCGCGCTTGCGGCAAGCGGCAGGATCGCAATCGAGGCTGCCGTGATGAGTCGTCTGAATTTCATGAAAGCTCCTTTCGCATGTGAATACGAACGTGTGCAGTGAGACGTCTATCACCACAGAGGCACAGAGATCACAGAGACCTCTCTGTGTGCTCTGTGCTCTCTGTGGTGATTCCCGTAGACTACCCGCGAAAAATGCCCATCCCGCTTCTCGATTTGAAACCGCAGTACGCCAAAATTCGCGGCGAGATCCTCCGCGTCACCGAAGAGGTCTACGACTCGCAGGCATTCATCCTCGGCACGCGCGTCGAGGCGTTCGAGCGCGATTTCGCCGCGTATTGCCGGTCGAAGCACGCCGTCGGCGTTTCGTCGGGCACGGATGCGCTTCTCATCGCGCTAATGGTTCTCGGCGTCGGCCCAGGGGACGAAGTCATTGTCCCGGCGTATTCATTTTTCGCGACAGCCGGCGTTGTCGCGCGGCTGGGCGCCACGCCGGTTTTCGTCGACATCGACCTCACCGACTACAACATCGATGTCACAGAGATCGAAAAGCACATCAGCAGACGAACGAAAGCGATCATGCCCGTGCATCTCTTTGGACAATGCGCCGACATGAACCGTATGGATTTCGGCATACCCATCGTCGAAGATGCCGCGCAGGCCGTCGGCGCAGAGTTCGAGGGCAAGCGCGCCGGCTCGATGGGAGCGATCGGCTGCTTCTCCTTTTTCCCATCGAAAAACCTCGGTGCCTTCGGCGATGCCGGCGCAGTGACGACAAATGACGATGCGCTCGCGGCGAAGCTCATCGATTTTCGCGTGCACGGCATGCGGCCGAAGTATTTTCATCACTATGTCGGCGGAAACTTTCGAATCGACGCCCTCCAGGCCGCGATCCTTCACGTCAAATTACCCTACCTCGACACCTGGACCGAAGGGCGGCGCCGCAACGCAGCGATTTACAACGAACTTCTAAGTGGAGGACAGGCAATCTTGCCTGTCCAATTGCCCGGCAGAAAACACATCTACAACCAGTACGTGATTCGATTCAAAGAAGGACGCGACCGGGTGATGGCGCACCTCAAGAGCGCGGGCATCGGCTGCGAAATTTATTATCCACGCACGCTTCCGCAGCAGGAGTGCTTCTCCTATCTGAAGTGCGGCCGTTTTCCGAACGCCGAAGCGGCAGCGGAACAATCGCTGGCTGTGCCGATTTACCCGGAGCTGACGCGCGAGCAGATCGAAGAAGTGGCGCGCGAGATCAAGCGCGGTTTGAAATGAGGTTGGCCGTTCGCCGTTGGCCGTTCGCCGGGCAGATGCTTCGGCCAACGGCCAACAGCCAACGGCGAACGAAATGATTCCCATTCGGCACACCCTGCCGCACCGAACCGCGCCGGTCATCAATCGGATGCTCGTCGTATTCAATATCGTAATATTTATCGTGATGCTTTTTCTCGGCCAGCGGGCCGAGGCGATCATCGACAGTCTGGGATTCATTCCTGCGCGGCTGATGAATCCCACCGGCTACGGCTACACGCGCTGGGAGGTGGCGGTGACGCTCGTGACATCGCTCTTCATCCACGGCGGCATCGTCCATCTGTTTGGAAACATGATTTACCTCTGGGTCTTCGGCGGTGTCGTCGAAGACATCCTCGGCCACTTCCGCTATCTACTCTTTTTCCTCGTCTGCGGCGTCGTCGGCAGTCTCGCGCATACGATGCTTTTTCCGCGCTCGCCGGTGCCCTCGATCGGCGCATCGGGCAGCATCGCCGGGATTCTCGGAGCGTTCCTGGTGCTGCGGCCGCGCGCGCGGATCGTCACGCTCTTTCCCCTTGTCGTTTACTGGGCGATGGCCGAGATCCGCGCGATCGTTTTCCTTCCGCTTTGGTTCGCCATGCAGTTTTTCAACGGATTCCTCTCACTCGCGGCCGCGGCCCGAACGCAGGAGGCGATCGGCATCGCGTGGTGGGCACACGTGGGAGGATTCTTGTTGGGGGCGGCGGTGGGGGTGGGCGTGCGATGGAGGCGGGGGAGGGTTTAGATTCGCCCGTTCTTTTTCAGCCACTCGTACTGCCGCTTCTCGAGCCGCATAGCCCAAAAACCGCCGATGATAAGGAACGCGGCAAAAAGACCGCCGCCGAGAAAAATGAGGTAAGGATTAGTCATCTTTGCAGTTCTCCCGGATCTATTTTCATTTCAATATACGCGCCGATCGTCCATGGGAGAATGCCGAAAAGACCGTTTGTGATCAGCCAGCGTGCGGTCAACTTATCGCTGATAAATACGTCGAGAATCGCGAAAACAAGCCACAGCAGGGCGAATTCGCGCAAATCTGCCCCAAATGCAATTCGAACAGCTCGACCATCGACTCGCCTCTCGAACCAATTCTGTTTCGGTGGTTCCTCCGTCTCGATTTCGTTTTCGGCCATCGTCGAACGATCATGGCGAGTTAAGGCAGTGAAGCGATAATTTTCTACGCCGCGTTGTGAGCCGCCTCCTCGTCTCAGCGTTCCGGTGGGACGCGCGCTCTACACGGCGTAGTACTCCCGATACCACTTGACGAACGCCGTGATCCCTTCCTCGATCGTCGTTTTCGGACGGAATCCGGTGGTCCGTTCGGGATCGCCTGATAGGCGCACGCAATAAGTGGCGTAGACTTCGGAGCTCAACACAAGGGAGGCTCGTATGGCCAAGATCCGACTCGTGGTCCTCGTGTCGATTGTCGTCTCTTCAGCCGTGTTCGCTCAGAACAATCGGAGCGCCGTGTCGCTGACAGGTGGCGATCTCGCGACTTGCACAGTTCCGGATCCGTGTCGCACGTTCGGTGTGGCCATGTCCAAGACCAATGCCGGCGGCGAGGTGATCGTCCTCTCTTCAGCCGGGTATGGGCCGTTCACGGTCACCAAATCGATATCCATCATCTCGCCCCCGGCTTATCACGCGGCGATGGCGCCGACCTCCGGCGACGCGATCACCATCAATGTGGACAACGCTGTGGTAGTTCTACGAGGCCTGACTCTCAATGGCAGCTTAGGGGGATACAACGGCGTTACGTTCTCCGGTGCTGCCACCGCCAGTAACAGTAGTCTTTACATCGAGAACTGCGTCATTAGCGGCTTTATCAACAATGGAGTGAACTTTGCGCGCAACGGAGCCCTATACGTCAGCAACGTGATCGCGCGCGCGAACGGTAACGCCGCGATTTTGGCGGACAGCAACTCCACTCTTGCATCGATTGCAACGATAGATCACGCACTGCTGGAAGGAAACCAATTCGCCTTGGATGTGGAGAACGCGACTGTGGCAATCCGGCAGAGCGTCGCTGGCAAAAATTATGTTGGGTTCTGGGCCTACGCAGTCATATCAGGAGTAACTGCCGTCTTGTCAGCCGACAACTGCCAGGCGACGCATAACTCCTATGGCTTTGTCGCCGGCTCCGGTTCCGGCACTGGGCGACTGACGGTCTCGAATTCAGTTGCGTCATCCAACGCCTCCGATGGGGTCTTTGCTACAACGAATGGCACCGTGCGAGCCTCAAACGTGATTGCCACCGAAAATATTTACGGATTCCGGCAGAATTCGAGCGGTGTTTTTCGATCGCGCGGCGACAACACTGTGGATGGCAACAGTACGAATACCGTCGGCACGATCACTCCGTTTGGCCCGATCTAATTCGACACGGCTTCAGACGCTGTAATACTGGCGGTACCACTTGACGAACGCCGCGATCCCTTCCTCGATCGTCGTCTTCGGACGGAATCCGGTGGCCCGTTCGAGACTGCTGACGTCGGCCATCGTTGACGGCACATCGCCCGGCTGCATCGGCAGCAGATCGAGCTTCGCTTTTCTGCCGAGGCAGCGCTCGAGCGCGGAGATGAAGTGGAGAAGCTCGACCGGGCGATTGTTGCCGATGTTGTAGACGCGATAGGGAGCGTTGCTCGTCGCCGGATCGGGATCGTCGCTTTTCCAATCGGGATTCGGCTGCGGGACGATGTCGAGAATTCGTACCAGGCCTTCAACGATGTCGTCGATGTATGTGAAGTCGCGAATCATCCGCCCTTCGTTGTAAACGGGAATGGGCTCACTGGCGAGGATCCCCCGAGTGAATTTGAACAGCGCCATGTCGGGTCGTCCCCAAGGTCCGTACACGGTGAAGAATCGCAGACCGGTGACCGGCAGCCGGTATAAATGTGCATAAGAATGTGCCATCATTTCATTTGCGATTTTTGTAGCGGCATACAGCGACACGGGATGATCGACCGCGTCGTGCTCCGAGAACGGCTGCCGCGTGTGCGCACCATAGACAGAGCTGGTCGATGCGAAGACGAGATGCTCGATTCGGTTGTGCCGGCAGCCTTCCAGGATGTTCTGAAATCCGAGAACGTTCGAGTCGATGTATGCGTATGGGTTGATGACCGAGTAGCGCACCCCGGCCTGCGCCGCGAGATGAACGACGCGTGCGGGACGGTATTCACCGAAGAGCTCCTGCATCGAGTCGGTATCGGCGACGTCAACGTGTGCGAACGTGAACGCGTGATGATTCTTGAGCTGCGCGAGACGCGCTTCCTTCAGGTTGGGATCGTAATAGGCGTTGAGATTGTCGAGACCGATGACGCGTTCGCCGCGCTCGAGCAGCCGTTTGGAAACGTGATAGCCGATGAATCCGGCCGCGCCGGTGACTAAAATCATGGTTGCGCAGTCTCGGGGTTTCGAGGTCTCGCGGTGCACTACCCCGAGACCGCGCAACCTCGAGACCTCGCAACCATTGTAATGTTGTCCCGCAATGTCTCGACACGTACTCGTGACCGGCGGCGCCGGCTTTATCGGCTCGCATCTGGTCGATGCCTATCTCGAACGCGGCTGGCGCGTCAGCGTCGTCGATGATCTATCGACCGGTGATCGTGGCAATCTGAATCCGCGCACCGAATTTTACGAGTGCGACATTCGCGAGGCGCCGCTCGACAAAATCCGTCCCGATGTGATCAACCATCATGCCGCGCAGATGGACGTTCGGCGCTCGGTTGCCGATCCGGTCTTCGATGCTGATGTGAATGTTGTCGGCGGCGTGTGGCTGCTGCAGAAGGCCGTGGAGCTTGGAGTCAAGCGCTTCATTTTCGCCTCGACCGGCGGCGCGATTTACGGTGAACCGCTCTTTGCGCCGCAGACCGAGGAGCATCCCGCGAATCCACTTTCGCCGTACGGCTGCGCGAAGCTCGCTGTGGAGCACTACATGAACTATTTTCGCGCCGTGCACGGCCTCCGGGCCGTCGCCCTGCGTTACGCGAACGTGTATGGCCCGCGGCAGAACTCGAAGGGCGAAGCCGGCGTCGTGGCAATCTTCATCGATAAAAAGCTGCGCGGCGAGACGGCAACGATCAACGGTGACGGCGAACAGACGCGCGATTTCGTTTATGTCGGTGATGTGGTGGCGGCGAATCTCGCGGTCACCGACTCTTCCGACCCCGGCCCGTTCAATGTCGGAACCGGCATCGAGACCTCGGTGAACGAGCTCGCGTCGCTTCTCGGCGTGAAAGCCGTTCACGGTCCCTCAAAAACGGGAGAGCAGCGCCGAAGCGTCCTGGCTTCGAACCTCGGCCGTACGCCGTTGGCGGATGGCCTGCGCGAAACCTTGGAGTGGTTCGAGAGACGCAAAACGTAGAGCCGACTCTCCAGTCGGCTCAGCGCCGGCTGAGAGCCGGCGCCACGTTTACTGTGCCGCGAAACGGTGGAGTGGTTCGAGAGACGCAAAACGTAGAGCCGACTCTCCAGTCGGCTCAGCGCCGGCTAAGAGCCGGCGCCACGTTTACTGTGCCGCGAAACGGTGGAGTGGTTCGAGAGACGCAAAACATAGAGCCGACTCTCCAGTCGGCTCAGCGCCGGCTAAAAGCGGGCGCCACGTTTACTGCGCGCCGATGCTGAAGGAATCGAACATCGCGGCGATCGCCGGATTCTCCCGCTGCTCCGCGGAGTGGCCCACGTACAGCACCTGATAGAGCCGGTCGCCGGACGCAATCAGACGGGAACGAAGAAACGCGCCCGAGCTGCTGTGGAACGACAGAACTTCGCTCGCCGGACCGAGCTTCTGCTCGTTGTCCAGAGTTCCTTTGACGCTTTTCAGCAGCGCATCGCGCGTGCTGGCGAAGAGCTTCGCCGGGTCGAGGATTTTTCCCGGCATCTTGCTCATCGTCACAACGACTGCCTCGCCGGTAGGCGATTTCGAAATCCAATTGGTGGTTTCGATCTTTCCGGAAGTCTGCGTCTGCTTCGTAAATGTGCCGAAACCGGTCGAGAGATTGATGCTGAACGGCTCAGCGGCGTGGGCCGCGCCGGCGATGAGCGAAATCGCCATGAACGATTTGATCGATTTCATGCGACTGACGAACGCAGCAACGGCATTCGTATAATCCCGTTCAATGAAAACGTCCGTGGAGCAGCTTGTCGAGCAGTCGCGGCTGGTTGGCGAAAACGAGTCGCTCGTGCTCTGGGGCGGCGGCAACAACAGCTTCAAGACCGTCGCCACCGACCTTCTCGGCCACGAGGTCGAGGTGATGCTGATCAAGAGCAGCGGCAGCGACATGAAATCGATCGTGCCGAAGCAGTTCCCGGCGGTGCGTCTCGACTACATCGCCCCGCTGCGTAATCGCCAGGACATGTCCGACGAGGAGATGGTCGACTACCTCGGGCGATGCCTTCTCGATCCCGGCCGGCGGTGCTGCACACGCACGCCGACGCGATCCTTGCGCTGACGAACACGCGCGGACGCGAGAAGACGATCCGCGATTGCTTCGGCGATTCGCTGATCACGATTCCGTATCGCCGTCCGGGATTTCGTCTCAGCCGCGATGTTGCAGCGGCGTTCGATCCGAAAGCCGCTGGCATTGTGCTGATGAATCACGGCCTGATCACGTGGGGCACCACGCCGATGGAGGCCTACCAGCGGCACATAGAGGTGGTGAAGAAGGCGGAGAAGTTCGTATCCCACGTAGAGCCGCCTCTTAGGCGGCTTGAGCCGGCTGAGAGCCGGCTCCACGTTGTTCTTCGCGGCGCGCTGTCGCGCGAGCGCAAAGTCATTCTCGAGTTCGACGATTCGCCCGAGGTGCTGCAGTTTCTCGAGCGCGAGGATCTCGAGCGCATCACGCAGATTGGACCGGCGACGCCGGATCATCT
>QHVY01000270.1:1664-6187 GCA_003223695.1 Acidobacteriota bacterium | reverse complement strand
ACCTTGAATTCTGTGAGCGGCCAGAAACTCCTGCGCGGTACGAACAGCCGATGCGAGCGTCTCTGCCTCGTTGAGGCATGGCATGACAAACGAAAGTTCACACGCCGCTTCCATGATGACGTGGAATTCTCTCAGAATCGTTCACCAATGTGACAGACCGCACAAAAACAGTTGCACTTCAAGCATAGACTTCCCACGCCAGAGAGGGGCGGCTCCTGGAGTGGCATGCGATGATCGTCGGACCTTTATTTTTGCTTCTTGCCGGATTCGCAACCGCCGCATTCGTGTCTGCAGCTTTCCTCAGCTTCATCCGCAACGACCCGTCATCGCTCTTCTTCACCCTCGCCGCAGGGGCGACCTCGTCTCTCCTCTTCCTGCAGCTTCCGCGAAATCCGATCGAGCTCGTGCTCATCTGCCTCCTGACCGGAATCGCCGATGTGGCATGCGCTACTTCGCGACGTTCACGCGCGTAAGCGCTGCCCGGATTCCCTCGGCGACTGACCGCGGCGCTCCGACTCCCCAGAAGTGAAGAAAAAAGAGCCGTGGCGACTCGTGCAGCATGTGCGAGTGCACGGCAGTCACGCGGATCGTGTGTGACTCGAGCTCGCGAATCACAGGATTCACCTCGTCGGCAATCAGCACAAAATCGCCGCTCGTGGCGACGTCGCTGCCAACGCGCTGAAAATTGACGGCCGTCGCAACGCCCATCGTCGGCGGGATGGTCATGCCGCCGTCGGTGATCGTCTCCGCGCGCGGAATCCCGAATTGCAGCACGCGTCCGGCCATTGTTCCTTTTCTCTGCAAAACGTCGGACACGATCGCGAACGCTGTCTCATCCTCTTTCGTGGCTGATGCCGGCGTCGACGGCGTCATCGGAGTTGCGGTGGTGGCCAGCGCGTCGTGAAGCGTGCGCGCCAATGTCGCGGGTTCGCCGTGTCCAGCGTAATGAACATACGCGACCATCGGCGACTCGCCGAGGAGGTGATTGTGAATCGCGGCGATTTCGAAGCCGCCTTTCTGCAACCCTCGTACGACTCCTTCCACCTCGCTCGGACGCAGGACCAGATCGCCCATCACCATCTCGGAGGAGAACGCGGCCCAGGAGCCGAGAGCGAGCGCAGGTTGCACTCGGATGTTGCCGATTGTCACATTGAGGTCTTTGCGCGGCCAGCCATAGCGATGCACGTCACCGGCGACAACTTTGCCCTGCTGGCCGAGAATCGCGTCAACGCTCTGATACGGATCGGCAGCGAATGCGGAAACAGCGATCAAGAAAAATGCGAGTGCGTTTGCCTTCATCATCCGCCGATGATAGAACGCACGCCACACTCTGGCATCAACTCTGAACTGTTCCGGGGGCGCCGCATCGCGAAAAGAGGCAGGCCGACATGTTTGATGATGTCCTCATCGAATCGGCGGGCAAGGACAAAACCAAGGGCCGAGGAGTCACCGCCGTCATCTCGTTGATCGCGCACATCGTCATCATCGGCGCGATCGTTGCCGCCGGCTATTACGTCAAGAAAAATCCTGAGGTGATTCAGAAGCCGATCCGCGCGTTCATGGTTTCCGCGCCTCCCCCACCCCCGCCGCCGCCTCCGCCCCCCGGCCCGAGCGCCTCGACTCCGAAGCCGCACATCGAGACGCCGAAGATCCAGCCGCAACCGACGTTCCATCAGCCGACTGAGGTTCCGAAAGAGGTTCCGCAAACGCAGACCGAGACCTCCGCTGCGACGAACACAGCGGGCGTGGAAGGGGGAGTGCCGGGCGGCGTGGCGGGCGGGGTTGTCGGCGGTGTTGTTGGCGGTGTCGTTGGCGGCACGCTCGGCGGACAGCTCGGCGGACAAATCGGCGGAACGGGCACAGCATTGCGTGTTGGCGGCGACGTCAAAGCGCCCGTCGCGATTACGCGGATCGAGCCGCAGTACACGGAACTTGCAAGGAAAGCACGGATCGAGGGCATCGTCATCATTGAAGCGATCATCAATACCAATGGCGACGTCACCGATGCCCGCGTGCTCAAGCCCCTTCCCCTCGGACTCGATCAGTCAGCACTCGAAGCTGTGAAGAGATGGAAATTCAAACCGGGAACGCTCAACGGACAGCCCGTCCCGGTCATATACAACCTGACGGTCAATTTCCGCTTGCAGTGATGCGGATGTAGGACAGGAGAAGTCGAATGGAACAGACCAGTTTTAGCCTCATTGGCATGTTGTCGTCGATGAACTGGGTGGCCAAAGGGGTCGTTCTCGTGCTTGCGCTGATGTCGATTTGGTCCCTCACCATTGCCATTGAGCGCATCTGGCGATTCCAGCGCGCAAAGCGGGAATCACTCACCATCGCCAGGCTCGTCACGCCGCTGCTCGCGCAACACAAGCTGCGCGACGCAATCGCGCTGACGGCGGACAAGAATTACCGCCACAGCCATCTTGCGCGTGTTCTTCGCGCCGGCCTGACGGAATTCGAGTACGAGACCACGCAGTCGCTCCCCGAGGACTTCGATGTGGTGGCATCAGGTCAGCGCGCGATCGAGCGCGAGACGCTGATGACCACGGCGGAGATGAAGAAGGGCCTCGGCCATCTGGCAATCATCTCCACTACGGCGCCGTTCGTCGGACTATTCGGCACCGTCGCTGGAATCATCCACGCCTTCCAGGGGATGGCTCTCACGGGGTCGGGCGGGTTGGGTGCGGTGTCTGCGGGCATCGCAGAGGCCCTGGTCACGACGGCGTTCGGTCTGTTCGTCGCCATTCCGGCCGTCTGGATGTACAACTACTTCCTCAACAAAGTCGATCGCTTTAACGTGGAGATGTCGAACTCCTCCTCGCAACTGATCGACTACTTCATCAAGAACGAAGCGAAGGTGCGCGCGGGAAGCACTGCGGCGGTGCGGAGGTAACGAATGGCATTCGGCGCTGGCGGCGGCAGTCCAGACGAAGTCAAAGGCGACATCAACGTCACACCTCTCGTCGATGTCTGCCTGGTGCTGCTCATCATCTTTATGGTAGTCACGCCAATGTTGCAGCAGGGCGTCGATGTTCTTCTGCCCGAAGGTCCACACTCGGAGAAGAAGCCTGGCAAAGAAGGCGATCTGATCATCTCCGTCAAGCAGGACGGCACCGTGTTCGTGGGGCAGGACTGGATTCCCGATCGCGACCTGTCGAAGTATCTCAAGGCCGAGCACGACAAGAATCCCGGCCGAGCGGTGATGCTCAAAGCCGACAAGCGAATCAACTTCGGAAAAGTGCGACTGGTGATGAAGGCCGCAAACGACGCGCAGTTCACCTCCGTAGGGATCATGACCCAAAATCAGGAGGCAGGTGAGCAGATCGCGAAAGGACGTGGCTGATGGCGATGGGAGGTGGCGGCGGCCAGGGCGTCCGCTCGGAAATCAACATCACGCCGCTCGTCGACGTCGTGCTGGTGCTGCTCATTATCTTTATGGTGGCTACACCGATCCTGCAGATGGGACTCGACGTCGAAGTGCCGCCGAAAGTCGAGGTCACCGGCGCGCCGCCGCCGTCGGAGCAGAATCAGTTGATCATCACCGTCAAGCGCGACGGCGTTTATCTGAACACGCAGAAGGTGAACTCGCCGCAGCAGTTAACGAACTTGATCGGCGCGCAGATGAGGGGTCGTGTGCCCGCTGACAAAGTTGTGTTCATTAATTCCGAGGATCAGATTCCGTTCGATCGAGCGGTGATGGCGATGGACGCGGCGCACCAAGGCGGCGCGATGAAGATCGGATTCTTGACCGACGTGCCGAAGCAGTAGGGCCCGGCTGCGCCGTGCCGCACCCCAGAATCCGGCACGACGCAGTCGTGCCCTACAGCATGGCGGAGGCGTGTCGGAATCGAACCAACCTTTCGACGCTTCCGCGCCGAAACAACGGTTTTGAAGACCGCGGAGGCCACCAGACCCCATTCGCCTCCAACCTTATGTAGCGCGGAGAGTAACAGGGAACGAGGAATGAAGAATTTCGAATGAAAAATTGAAAATGAAAAATCTCGATTTTTCATTTGAAATTTGAAATTTGAAATTTCTCTACAATCGCGTTGAATGTTCGGCCTGCTCGCGTTCTTCGCGTTCGCTCTCGGCGCGATCGTCGGCAGTTTTCTTAACGTCGTCATTCATCGTTATCCGCGCGAAGAGTCGATCGTTTTTCCTGGAAGTCATTGTCCGCACTGCAACGCGCCGATCGGCTGGTACGACAACATCCCGATCGTCAGCTACATCGTTCTTGGCGCGCGATGCCGCAGATGCGGAATGCCGATCTCGGCGCGCTATCCGCTCGTCGAGCTGGCGAACGCACTGTTCTATCTCGCGGTTTTCATGCACACGGGCGCGACGATCGGATTTCTGCTGCTCGCCGCAATCGTCTCGATGACGATCGCCCTGATCTACGTTGACGCCGAGATTCAAATCCTTCCCGATGTCATCGACTTGCCGGGAATCGTCATCGGCATCGCGATCGGCGCGCTCGCTCTCGGCGCCTCTTACACCACGCTCACCGTCAGCTCGTCACT
>QHVY01000270.1:0-1645 GCA_003223695.1 Acidobacteriota bacterium | reverse complement strand
CGAAGGAATGGGACAGGGTGACGTGAAGATGCTGGCGATGATCGGTGCGGCCCTCGGATGGCGTGCGATTCCTGCGGTGCTGCTGCTTGCGTCGATCAGCGGCGCGGTCGTCGGCGTGCCGCTCGCGCTCCGCAGTGGACGCGGCATGCAGTTGCCGCTACCCTTCGGCGTCTTCCTCGGCATGGCCGCTTTGGCTGTGCTCTTCTTTGGCCCTACACTTTCTTCATGGTATCTCTCGCTCATGCTCCGCTGACCCGCATTGGGTTTCGGCGGGACGTGAGGCTGTTCCTCATGTGTCTCGTCGGATTTCTCGCCCTGCTGATCTTTTCGTTGCTGCTCCTACTGCGAACCGATCTAACGCGAACCGACGAGACGATCGATGCCTCGAGGAAGGTGATTGCGGACATCGCCGTCGACGCCGTCAACCACACGCGCCTCGATCCCGATGCGCTGCAGACGCAGTTGGGCTTTTTGCGAGGACGGTTCAGTGTCGATTCCATCGAGCTCGATTTGCGCGACGGCCGGCGCGTCATCTCTGGCAACTCAGCAGGACCGTTTGACGAGGTCATTCGCCTCACGGGCGTCGGAACGCTGAAGCTGCGATTCAATGCTGCAGCGCATACCGACGCGAAGCGGAGCTTCTGGCTCATCTCCGGGATCTCCATCGCCGCAATCAGTCTCGGCGTCATGCTGCTTCTTCTGTACCTGCCAAGAATCACTCGACCGATCGAGCAGATGCTGGGAGATGCCAGAGAGCTCGGCGAACGAACTGGCGATCAGGAAGAGACGGCATATCTGATCGAGACGTTTCGCAATTCAATCAATACGCTCAAAGCGCAGGAAGGAGAATTGAAGCGGCTGCACGATCGCGAGAAATCGCGCGCCGACGAGCTGGAACGCGTCACCGCCGCGCTGACGCGCAGCCTCACCTCCGGGTTGATCGCGATCGATGCCAACGGCCGGATCGTCGACATCAACGCGGCCGGCCGCGACATTCTGGGGATCGCGCATGAGGAACCACTGAGCGGGCGCGAGCTGCGCGATGTCGTGAAGCTGCCGGCCTTCGCAAACTCCCTGCAGACAGCATTCGAGCAGCAATCTGCGATGACGCGCGTCGAGATCGATGACGAGGCGGTGACCATCGGCCTAACAACCGTTCCGCTGCGCAATGAAAGTGGGGCCTTCCTCGGATTTCTGGCGCTGTTCACCGACCTAACGCCGATCCGCAGCCTCGAAATGCGCGTCCAGGAGATGACCACGCTCGCCCAGCTCGGCGAGATTTCCGCCGGCATCGCCCACGAGTTCCGCAGCTCGCTGTCCACGATCCTCGGCTACATGAAGCTCGCTCGGCGCGGCGCAGTCGATGACGTCGCCGAAGGGCGCCTGCAAAGCGCCGAAAAAGAGGCGAGCCTCCTGCTGCAGGCGATCGAGCGCCTCCTCGCCTTCGCCCGGCCCGTTCAACTCAATGCGGAGCGAGTCGACCTTCGCGGCTTGATTGATGAACAGATTCAGCAACTCCACGACATCGCACCGGATGTTGCGTTTGAAGTCAATGGACCAATCGTAGCGATCCAAGGCGATCGCGTTCTGCTCAGCCGCGCTGTGGAGAACCTGCTGCGCAATGCGGTCGACGCCATTCGTCAGA
>QHVY01000228.1 GCA_003223695.1 Acidobacteriota bacterium | reverse complement strand
TGCCGGCACGTTGAACATCGACGAGCTCGCGGACGAGGTGCTGTTCCGCATGATCTCGCTGATCAACGCCCGCCGCGCCGCGCTTTTTCTGCGCGACGGCGATCGCTTCAAACCTTATCGCTCATTCGGCGATGTGCCGGTGACCGAAGCTGATCTGCAGCGGTTGGTGGCCACGAGAGAGGCAATCACTCTCGAAGGAGGTACCGCCGTTGCGGTGCCGGTCAACGGCAACAATCAGATCATCGGCGTGCTCGCAGCGGCTGACCGCGAGACGCGCGACGGCATCGGCGCATTCGAGGCGAACGAGCTTCGACTGCTGTCGCTCTTCGCCAATCAGGTCGGCATCGCGCTGGAGAATGCGCGCCTGCATCGCGACGCGCTCGAGAAGCAGGCAATGGAGCGCGAACTGGAGCTCGCGGCGACGATTCAGCGCGACATTCTGCCGAAATCGATTCCGACGATCGAAGGGGTGGAGATTGCTGCGCTGTCGCGACCCGCGCGCCGGGTTGGCGGCGATTATCACGCGTTCTTCGAATGCGAGAACGGCGTGACGATGCTCGTCGCTGACGTCTCCGGAAAATCGATGCCTGCCGCGCTGCTGGTGTCGGCGCTGCACGCCGCAGTGCAGCTTCTCGTGCGCGAAGGCCGTGAGCTCGGTGAAGTGGCCACGGAACTGAATCGTCACATCCACCACTGGTCGGCGGAAAACAAATTCATCACGTTCATCATCGCGTCGATCGACCGCGAGGCAGAGACGCTCGAGTACGTAAATGCCGGTCACAACCCGGGTTACGTGATCATCGGCGATCAATTGGAGACGCTGAAATCGCACGGTCTGCCGATCGGCATGCTCGCCCAATCGAAGTACATGGCCCAGACGCGTTCCTTCCCGGCTGGATCGACCGTCGTTCTCTACAGCGACGGAATCACTGAGGCAGAGAATGAAGCAGGCGAGGAGTTCGGAGACGAGCGCCTGCAAACTCTCGTTCGCGTCTCGTGCTCGCCCGCGGAAATGCGCGACCGCATCGCCGCGGCGGTCGATGCATTCGTCGGCTCGGCACCGCAATACGACGACGAGACGTTGGTCATTGCGACCGTTTCTCCAAAAATGCGTTGATCCTCTCCGCTGCTTCCGGCGATGCGAACGCTCGCAACTGATGCCCGATCGCTAGGGCCTCGTCAGCATCGATCATGCGCCCCGTCATCATGATCTCCATCGCGTGGCTGCGGCCGACAAGACGAGGAAGCAGCCACGTTCCCCCCATCGGGATGCAGGCCGATGCGCACGTGGCGGGTAGCGGGGTGCGGGTAGCGGATGGGAAACAACATCTTCTCCCCGCCGCCCGCGACCCGCCACCCGCTATTGCGAAATGTTTCGACGTCGCGGTCCAGCGCCGGTGATGATCGTCACGTGGCATGCGCGATCGTCAGCCGCTTTGCGCAGCGCTGCCAGCAGATCGTCGCGCATCGTGCCGGCGAAGGCGTTTAGTTTTTCCGGCCGGTTCAGAGTGATGGTTGTGATCGGACCGGCTGTCGAAAGATCGATCATGCTGCGAGTGTAAACTGCGAGCGTGAAGCGCGCCGCGCACTGGGTGTTGTACGCGACGATCCCCATCGCCATTTATCTGCAGTTCGCGCATCGCAATCTGGTGTGGTTGTTCGTCTTCGCCTGTCTGGCAGTGCTGCCGCTGGCGGCATGGATCGGTATCAGCACAGAGCAGCTCGCGTATCGAATGGGGCCGACGGCGGGCGCGCTGTTCAACGCGACGTTCGGAAATTTCGCGGAGCTGATCATCGCCATTTTCGCGATTCGTGCCGGGCTGCCGGGAGTGGTGCGGGCGTCGTTCAGCGGATCGGTGGTTGGCAATCTCCTCTTCGTTGCCGGCGCGTCGATGGTCGCCGGCGGTATCCGCCGCGAGACGCTGAAGTTCAACGCGCTCTCGGCGGAGTCACAAGCAGGACAACTGATTCTCGCGGTCAGCGCGGCGCTCGTCCCGGCGCTTTTTTTTCGCGTAGCGATCCGGGCGCATCAGGGGCAGTTGATCCATCAGGTGTCGATCGGCACCTCGATCATCCTTCTGATCTCCTACATCCTCGGTCTCTTCTTCGCGTTCAAAACGCATCGCGCCGTGTTCGCCGGCGAGCAGGAAGTTCCAGATGAAGAGCCGTGGCCGGCACGACGCGCGATTTTGCTGTTGTTCATCAGCAGCGCGCTGACGGCAGTCGTCGCCGAAGGCCTGGTGGATGCGGTGAGGGAGGCGGGGAGATCGTGGGGCATGAACGAAGTGTTTCTCGGCTTCGTAGTGCTGGCGATCGTCGGAAATGCGGCGGAGCACTCTACGGCGGTCCGACTGGCGTTCCGCAATCAGATGGACACCGCGCTCAACATTTCGATGCAGTCGAGTGTGCAGATCGCGCTGTTCGTCACACCCGTCCTCGTCTTTCTTTCCTACCCACTCGGGCACCCGCTCGATCTGCTGTTCACGCCTTTCGAACTGCTGGCGAGTGGAGTGAGCGTGGCGATTTTCGGATATCTGGTGATGGACGGCGAGACGAACTGGTATGAAGGCGTGCAGCTTCTCGCCGTGTACGCGATTATCGCCGTGGCGATGTACTTCCTTCCGCCTAACGCGACGATGCAATGAAGCGCCCCTATTTTTTCGAAGTCTTCATCGTCGTCAACTTCTTTCTGATTCAAATTCTGCTCTGGCACATCACCCACGCACCGCTCGCGACGTTGATCAAATTGTTCGAGATCCTCACGCCCGCGTTCGTGATTCAGATGCTGATCGGCCTCGGGATCCGGCTGGCGATCAAGCGCCGCGAATACGTGAACGTCGTGCGCTCGCGAGAATGGCTCATCGATACCGCGCGGCTGATCATCTTCAGCGTGCTTTCCGTGCAGACGTACGGATGGATCAAACTGGCGATTCCGCTCCTGCATCCTCGACTCTTCGATCGCGAGCTGTGGCACATCGATGCGGTGATGTTCTTCGGACATTCGCCGAATATTTTCTTCCTCACGATCTTCTCGAGTGTGCTGCCATTCTTCGACTGGACCTACGCGAACGTCTTCATCGCCAGCATCAACATCGCTTCGATTTTCTTCTTGTCCGATCCCGAGCGGCGGATTCGCATCGGCTTCATGAACTCGAACACGCTGATGTGGATCGTCGGCGCGTGGTTGTACGTGCTCGTCCCTTCGCTCGGGCCGGCGTATCGCTTCCCGCAGGTCTGGCTGCCGCTGTCTGCAATGCTGACGCATACCCAAGGATTACAACATCTTCTCATGACTAATTATCAGCATGTATTACGCAACGAGGCGGTCAATGTGTTCCTCGGCATCGCCGCTTTTCCGAGCCTGCACGTCGCGTTCGAATTCCTCGTCTGGCTGTGGGTGCGCCGCGTCTGGCGCGCCGGTGCAATCCTCTTCGCCATCTTCACGGTCATCATCTTTCTGGGCTCGGTAGTCACCGGCTGGCATTACCTGATCGACTCCCTCGCCGGCCTTGCGCTCGCTGCCGCTTGCTTTTTTGGTGTGCGGGCCGGCTTTAGCGGGCCGGAAGCGACCGGCTGAAGCCGGACCCACACTGGCAATACGCAAACGCCCTGACGCGTTTTCCACGGCATGCCTCAACTGACTGAGCAACAGATCACGCTCGGCGATCTCCTCGCCAAACGGACAGCGGACGCCGCTCCGGAGCTGGTCGATCAACTGGAAAACAAAGCTGTCCGCTGCTACTCGTGCGGGCATCGATGCAAGATCCTCAACGGGCTCAGCGGCATCTGCAAAGTGCGCTTCAACGAAGATGGCGTGCTCAAAGTGCCGCGTGGCTATGTCGCCGCGCTGCAGGTCGATCCGATCGAGAAGAAGCCGTTCTTCCACGCGTATCCGGGCGCGCTCGCGCTGTCGTTCGGAATGCTGGGGTGCGATTACCACTGCGGCTACTGCCAGAACTGGGTGACGTCGCAGGCGATTCGCGATCCGATCGCCGGCGCGCCCCCGACCGATCTCGAGCCCGTCGATTTGGTGAACCTGGCGAAGAAACATGGCGCGAAAGTGGTCACATCGACTTACAACGAGCCGCTGATCACGTCCGAGTGGGCCGTCGAAGTTTTCAAAGAAGCAAAAAAAGCGGGACTGATCTGCTCGTACGTTTCCAACGGCAACGGAACGGAACGTGTCCTCAACTACATCGCGCCGTACGTGACGATGTACAAGATCGACCTCAAAGGCTTCACTGACGCCCACTACCGCGATCTCGGCGGCACGCTGAAGCCGGTGCTCGATACGATTCGAGGGCTGAAGGAGCGCGGTATCTGGTTGGAGATCGTCACGCTCGTCATTCCCGGCTTCAACGACTCCGAGGAAGAGCTGACGAAAATCGCGGAGTTCCTTGCTTCGGTCGACGTCAACATTCCGTGGCACATTACGGCGTACCACGAGGACTACAAAATGCACAACGAAGCGACGCGGCCACAGCA
>QHVY01000227.1 GCA_003223695.1 Acidobacteriota bacterium | reverse complement strand
CGACCCATCGCTCGCAGGAACGGATGGCTGATATGGCCACAATTCTCGAGGAGACCATTCGCGGCGTGCGCATCGTAAAGGCGTTCACGATGGAGAGATTCGAGATCGGACGCTTCCGCGAGGCCACGCGACGTCATCTCGCCTCGACGCTGAAGGCGCAAAAAATCGCGGCGATGACATCGCCGGTGATGGAACTCATCGGCGGCGTGGGCGTGCTGCTGCTGTTCCTCTATGCGCACCGCCGCATCAGCGCCGGCACGCTGACCACGGGTCAATTCGTCAGCTTCATCGCCGCAATTGCGGCGATGTATCAGCCGATCAAGAAACTCAACAAAGTGAATCTCTCCCTCAACACAGCGCTGTCGGCGGCTGAGCGCGTCTTCCGCATGCTCGACATCGGCAACGAGGTGCAGGAGAAGCCCGACGCGATCGAGCTGGACACAGTCGGAGCCGGCATTCGCTATGAGAACGTGACGTTCGCGTACACGGACGAACCCGTTCTGCGGAACATCAATCTGACAATCTCACCGGGCGAGATCGTGGCGCTCGTGGGCAGCAGCGGCGCCGGAAAAACGACGTTCGTCAATCTGCTCCCGCGTTTTTACGACGTCAGCGAAGGACGAATTACGATCGACTCGCATGACGTGCGCGACGTCACGCTGAAATCGCTGCGCGGCCTCATGGGATTCGTCACGCAGGAAGTGATCCTCTTCAACGATTCGGTGCGCAACAACATCGCATATGGACGCGGCGACGCCGACGAGCGGCTGGTGATTGAATCGGCGAAGGCGGCGAATGCGCACGAATTCATCTCCTCGCTGCCGCAGGGCTACGACACGATCATCGGCGAATCGGGCGTGCTGCTGTCCGGCGGCCAACGTCAACGCCTGGCGATCGCCCGCGCGCTGTTCAAGAATCCGCCGATCCTCGTGCTCGATGAGGCGACGTCAGCTCTCGACACCGAATCGGAAAGGCTCGTGCAGCAGGCGCTGAACAATCTGATGCGCGGCCGCACGACGCTCGTGATTGCGCACCGCCTTTCGACGGTGCGCACGGCTCACAAGATCGTCGTGCTCGACAAAGGCGAGATCGCGGAGATTGGCCGCCACGATGAGCTCCTCGCGCGGCGCGGCGTCTACCGAAAGCTGTACGACTTGCAGTTCGTTGAGCAGGAGCATCCGACCGGGGCGCTGGCGTGAAGGCGTTCATCCTCGCGTCCTTCATCCGGATGCTGCACGCAACGCTTCGCGTGAAGCACGTCGGGAAAGAGAAGATCGACGCGCTTTCGCAATACATCATTGCCTTCTGGCACGAGCACCTGCTGATGATGCTGCACACGGCGTATCGCCGCCCGATTCGCGTGCTCGTCTCCCAAAGCCGCGATGGAGAGCTGATCGCCAGCACGTTCTCGCATTATGGAGTCGACGTCTCACGCGGCTCAACCACGCGCGGCTCAACTGCCGCGCTGCGCGACATGATCCGCGCCGCTCGCGATGGATCCAACATCGTGTTCACTCCCGATGGACCGAAAGGGCCGCGACGCATCGTGAAGGAAGGAGTCATTTACGCTGCTCAGGCGACCGGATTGCCGATCGTGCCCATCGCCTTCAGTGCGAAAAAAAAAAGTTGATGGGCTCCTGGGATCGCATGGTCGTGCCCCTGCCGTTTTCGCAGGCCGTGTTCCTGTACGGCGAGCCGATCTCGATTGCCCGAGATGATGATGTGGAGGCGGCGCGTGTGCGACTGGAAAGCGCGATGAACAGGCTTGCGGATGACGCGGAGCGATATTTCAATGAACGCTGATTCGTTCACCGTTCGCCGTTCGCCGTTGGCCGAATACAGTCTCTCCTCGGCCAACGGCCAACGGCCAACGGCCAACGATCAATGGCGAACAACGTGATCAACTCCATGACCGGCTTCGGCCGCGCATCCGGCACGCTCTCGACGCGCTACTCCGTCGCGGTGACGGCGAAGAGCGTCAACTATCGCTTTCTCGAAGCGAGTATTCGTTTGCCGGAGTTTTTCTGGGAGCTCGAGCCGGCGATTCGCGCAATCGCATCGGAGACCTTCTCCCGCGGGAAGCTCGACATCTCGATCCGAGTGCAGCGGACGGTGCAGCCGGAGTACAACGTGCGCATCAACGCGCAGATCGCGAACGCGATCATCCCTCAACTCCGCTCCATGGCCGAAGAGCTCGGCCTCGGCAGCTCGTTTTCCGGCGGCGATCTTTTGCGCGTTCCCGATCTACTGGAGGTGGAGGCGGTGGAGTCCGAGCTGTCGGAGGAGGAGCGGGAGGGGATGCTGCGTTTGGTTCGCAACGCCTTCGAGCAGATGCTGGCGATGCGGATACGCGAAGGCCAGTCTCTCCGCAATGACATCCTTGCTCGCCTGGCCACGATTCGCGATCTGCAAAAGAGCCTGGCCGAGCGCCGCGATGACATTCGCGACGAGACGCTCGCGAACTACAAGCAGCGCGTGCAGGAAATCGCCTCTGCCGCAGGCGTCGACATCAATGAAGAGCGAATCGCCCAGGAAACGGTCATCATGGTCGAGAAGGGCGATATCGCCGAGGAGTTGACGCGGCTCGCGCATCATGTGGAGGAGATCGAGAAATCGATCGACGGTCGAGACGCTGCCGGCAAAAAACTCGACTTCCTCTCGCAGGAGATGCTGCGCGAGATCAACACCATGGGCTCAAAGTCGCGTTCGGCGGCACTTCGGACCCTCGTTGTAGAATTGAAAACCGAGGTCGAACGGATCCGCGAGCAGGTGCAGAATGTCGAGTAACTTCCATTCGGACGGCACCCTGTTCATCATCTCCGGACCGTCCGGCGCAGGCAAAACCACGCTCATTAACCACGTCCGCTCGCAGCTCGAGCCCATCGGAATTCACCTCTATTTTTCGGTCTCGCACACAACGCGCGCGCCGCGAGCAGGGGAGAGCGAAGGGAAGAGCTATTACTTCGTCGCGCCGGACGCCTTCGAGGTCATGATCAATGCCGGGGAATTTATAGAGTGGGCGTTCGTTCACGAACAGAGGTACGGCACCTCCAAAAAAGAGGTCCTTGCCCGGCTCGGCCGTGGTGAGGACGTGATCCTGGACATCGACTATCAAGGTGCCCGGCAGATCTCCGAAGATCCGGAGCTCAAAGAGCGTTCTTTAAACGTATTCATTTTCCCGCCGTCGCTCGACGTTCTCGAGAAGCGGCTGCGCGACCGCGGGTTGAATTCGGACGCGGAGATCGATACGCGGCTGCGCAAGGCGATCGACGAGATCGACGCGGGCAAAGAGTTTTACAACTACGTCATCATCAATGATGATCTGGAAGTCGCCACAGAGTGTCTGAAGGCGGCGATCATCGCGAAAAAGTTGCAGACTAAAACGGCCCTCGACGCCATCGACAAGATGGCCGAGCGGTTCAAGGAGGAACAACGCAATGGAAGGACTGCCCGAGGGCGTGGATAGCAAGTTCCGGTATGTGCTTCTCGTCTCCAAACGCGCAGAACAACTGATTCAGGGCTCCGCGCCGAAAGCGAAGAGCAAACACGCGAAGCCCACTCGCGTGGCGATGGAAGAGATCGACAAGCAACAGGTCAAGTGGCAATTGACGCCACCGGTTGAAGAGACTACGGCGCTAGAAACGGAGTAATCGTTCGCCGATCGCCGTTCGCCGTTGGCCGAAGAGGCTCGGCGAACGGCCAACGGCCAACGGCCAACGATGAACATCGTCCTCGGCGTCACCGGCGGCATCGCGGCGTACAAGACGCCGGAGCTGGTGCGCCGTCTGCGTGACGCGGGTGCCGATGTCCGCGTCATCGTCACGCCGAATGCGACGCGATTCGTAGCGCCGCTCGCGCTGGCGACGGTTTCGAATCACGGCGTCATCACCGATCAGTGGGGCGACTCCGAAAAGGGAGGCGTCGACCACATCGAGCTGGCGCGCTGGGCGGAGTTGCTGCTGATCGCACCTGCCACAGCAAACATCATCGCCAAGTTGGCGGTAGGCATCGCGGATGATGCGCTCTCGACGTACGCAGTGGCGCATCGACAGCAGATCGCCGTCGCGCCAGCGATGAACTGGGCGATGCTGCAGCATCCCACCGTCGTTCAGAACCTCGAGACCTTGCGCCGTCGCGGAGTGGAAATCATCGATCCCGAGAGCGGGCCGCTGGCGGAAGGCGAAGAAGGCCTTGGCCGCCTTGCGGACATTCCGGTCATCGTCGAGCGCGTCCAGCAGCTCTTCCGCCCAAAAGACCTGCAGGGGAGATCAATTCTGGTCACCGCCGGCCCGACGCGCGAGCCGATCGATCCCGTGCGCTACCTCTCGAATCGCTCGTCGGGAAAGATGGGCTTTGCGATGGCCGAAGCGGCGCAGAAGCGTGGGGCATCGGTGATGTTGGTATCCGGCCCGACAATGCACGACGCGGTCATGCAAAACCTGCGCGGGCAGCAGATTGTAATCAAAGCGGCTGCGGTCGCAGACTTCACCCCGGCGGCAACCGCGGCGCAGAAAATCAAAAAAGAGCAGGGGAACGAGCTGACGATCACGTTCAAAAAGAATCCCGACATCATTGACTCCATCGCTGCCGCCGTGCCGCGGCCGTTCATCGTGGCGTTCGCGGCGGAGACGGAATCGATCGAAGAGAACGCGCGCGAAAAGCTGCTGCGCAAGAAAGCGGATCTGATCGTTGCCAACGACGTCGGCGATGCGTCGATCGGCTTCGATTCCGATGAGAACGAGGTGCTGGTGATTTCGCGCGATGGCCGGACGATGAAGATCGCCAAGGCGCCGAAGCTCGTCATCGCCAATCGCATTCTCGATGTCATCATGGAGCACCTCCCGCGTGACTGAGGACCTCGTCCGCGAGCTCGAGCTGCTTCGCGAGTTCGGCTTCACCCATCTCGATATTAGTGGAGGGCCGCCGTCCTCGGCGGCCGCCGCGGAGGACCGCGGCGCTCCACAGAGCGACCTTCTCGCCGAGCTGCAGGCCGTTGTCACCGTCTGTGAGAAATGCCGGCTCTCCAAGAGCAGGACGCAAGTGGTCTACGGCGTCGGCAGTCCAAACGCCGATCTGATGTTCATCGGTGAGGCGCCGGGACGCGAAGAGGACATCCAGGGCGAGCCGTTCGTCGGCCGCGCGGGCCAATTGCTCACCGACGTCATCAAAGCGATGAAGCTGACGCGTGATGATGTCTACATCGCGAACGTGATCAAGTGCCGCCCGCCGGAGAATCGCAATCCCGAGCAGGACGAGCTCGACGCCTGCCGCCCGTACATCCGCCGTCAGGTCGAAATCATCCAGCCGAAAGTCATCGTCACCCTCGGCCGCTTCGCGCTGCAGAGCCTTTTGGAGAAGAGCTACGCGATTTCATCGGTGCGCGGACAGTGGCTCGACTACAACGGCATCAAGGTCATGCCGACGTACCATCCCGCGTACCTTCTGCGCAATCCAGCGGCAAAGAAGGAAGTGTGGGCGGACATGAAGAAGGTCATCGCCGAGCTCGAACGCTCCGCCAGCGATTCAAAAGACGGACGGCCGCGTAGCGAATGAGGGCCAGCAGTCTTCGCTTTGGCCGGGCGACAATAACCGCGTAGTACGACGGCAATCCAGCCGCGAGCAGAGCGCGCTCGGCACCGACGCAGTAGGCGAGGGCGGCGTCCGTCGTTTTCAACTGCGGCAGCACAACGGACAGCAAGGTTCCGCCGTACGGCCGCTGCGCGACGACGTCGAATCCGATTCTCAGCACCGGCTCGATCGCGCTCGAACGGACCGCTTCGGAAGGATCATCGATCTGAATCGGCAGCGGTAGCTCGTCGCTCATTCTGATCTCGCGCGGCAACGCTGCATAGAATGCCTGCTGTGGCGCCAACCGCTCCGCGCTCCATTCGAATCGCGATGGCCCGACATATTCGTCGAGATAAACGAGACCGCCGGATTTCAATGCCAGCAGAACCTGAGTGAAGAGGTACTCCAGGCGCGAGACGTGATGAGCCGATTGATGAAAGAAGACGATGTCGTATGTCTTTCGCGGGAGTACGCATCGATTGAAATCCGCTGCGTAATAGCGGATGCGATCGGACGAGGCAGTCTCACGCGCGATGCGCAGCGAACCGACGGAGGCATCGAACGCGTCGATGCGTTCGCAGAGGTCGCGGGAAATCAGATCGCGCTCGAGTGCACCCGCGCCGCAGCCGATGCTCAGCGCGCGCTCGAACTTGCGTCCTTGCAGCCACGATTCGAACCAGTCGATCGGCCACTTCGGCTCACCGCCGCCGATCAACTCGTTGATGTGCAGCCGCACGGGAAGAAGAGCCATCCACTCGTTATGCTTCCGTTCGACGACTTCGCGATCCCAGAACTCCGACATGAACACACACTACGACTACACGCGGTAGAGCGTCCATGACAATCGTGCATACTGGTATTCGTTGAACGGTCTCGCTCAATTCGCCGACGTCGCGGTTCCAGTCGCGGTGCGCGGCACATTCACATACGCCATCCCCGACCACCTCCGCGATGACGTGCGCCTCGGTTCGCGCGTCGAAGTGCCGCTGGGGACGAAGCGCACAACCGGCTTCGTCGTCAACCTTCTTGACGCGTCGACGGCTGACAAGCTGAAGCCGATCCACGCCGTGCTCGATGACGACGAGCCGGCGCTGTTGCCGGAGATCATCGATCTCTGCCGCTGGGCCGCCGAGTACTACATCGCGCCGCTCGGCGAAATGTTGCGCGTGGCGCTGCCGGCGAACATGGCTGCGCGAGGAAAACGCGAAGTCGTTGTGAGTGGCGAGGCCGTCCCGCTCGCCAAGGCCCTCAAAGTCCTGACGCGTACCTCGATCGATCGTCTCCGCGACGCCGGCGTGCTCGTCGTCCGCGATCAACTTCGCGATGCAGCGGGCGTGCGCTACGACCGATTCGCGATTCTGGAAAGCGATCCGGGAGATCTCCCGCCGAAACAGCGTGACCTCGTCGAGTTGCTGCGTTCACGTGGCGGAGAAATGTCCGTGAAAGCGCTTCCGCCATCGACTTTGGACACACTCGCGCGCAAAGGAATCGTTCGCATCGAGCGCCGCCCGCGCCGCCACACACTCGACGCCTTTCTCTCCGGTGGAGAACCGCCGCCCTCGGCGGTCGAACTTCAGTATTCAAACGAACAGCAAGTTGCGATCGATGCGATCAAATCGTCGCTTGGAACGTTTGCCCCATTTCTGATCGAAGGCGTCACCGGGAGCGGAAAAACAGAGGTGTACATCGAAGTGATGCGCGAAGCGGTGAGGCGCGGAGAGCAGGCGCTCCTGCTCGTTCCTGAAATCTCGCTGACGCCAGTGTTCGCCGCTCGGCTCAAAGAGCGTTTCGGGGAGCGAATGGCAATTCTGCACAGCAGCCTCTCGCCGAGCGAACGCTATGATCAATGGTGGCGCGCACGCCGGGGCGAGGTCGACGTAGCAATCGGACCGCGCTCGGCGCTTTTCACGCCGTTTCAGAAGCTCGGAGCGATCATCGTCGATGAGGAAGGCGACGGCGCGTACAAACAGGATCCTCGGATCCGCGACGCCGTCACTGGAGAGTCGCGAGAACGCCGCTCGCGGAAAATACACGCTGCTGCGCATGACGCATCGCGTCGAGTCGCGGCCGCTGCCGGACGCAGACGTGATCGATCTTCGCCGTGAGCGCGCCGAGAAAGAGGATCGCGGATTCGTCATCTTCAGCCATCCGCTCAAAGCTGCGCTGCAGGAGACATTTGCCGCAGGCGAGCAGGCGATCATCCTCATCAATCGACGCGGCTACGCACCGTATCTGCTGTGCCGCGAGTGCGGCAACGACTTCCGCTGCCGCGACTGCAGCGTGACGATGACCGTGCATCGCCGCTCGGGCCTGCTCATCTGCCACTACTGCGGTTCACGAAAGACGATTCCGGCGAAGTGCCCTTTATGCAGCGGCGAGGTTCTTCAGCCGATCGGCTTCGGAACGGAAAAGGTCGAGGAGCGATTCAAGCGCGATTTCCCGTCGATCGCTGTCGATGTCCTCGATCGCGACTCCACGCGCAAGAAAGGCGCGCTGGTGCGCATTCTCGATCGCTTCCGCAGCGGCAAAACGCAGGCGCTGATCGGAACGCAGATGCTCAGCAAAGGCCACCACTTTCCAAACGTAACTCTCACCGCTGTCCTCAGCGCAGACTCCATCCTCGGCTACCCCGATTTCCGCTCCGCGGAGAAGACTTTTTACCTGCTCACTCAAGTCGCCGGGCGGGCGGGGCGTGGGGAGCGGCGGGGGCGGGTGCTGATCCAGACCGCGTTTCCGACGCACTACGCGATTCAGCACGCGCTGCGGCATGACTACGAATCGTTTTACGAATCGGAAATTCAATTTCGCCGAACGTTTCACTATCCGCCGGTCACATCGATGATTGCCATCCTGTTCCGCGGTGCAAACGCGACTGGCGTCGAGCGCGCCGCATCGTCGTGCGGCCGAATGCTCGAGGAAGCAATCGCGCCGCTCGCCGGGACGCGCATGCAAGGCCCCGCGCCCGCCCCGCTTTCGCGCATCAAAGGCGTCTATCGTTTTCAGATTCTGCTGCGATCGCCGCATCGCGTCGCACTGCGGCGGGCGGTGGAGGGCGTGATGGGTGGGCGGCGTTGGAGGGGCGCCGACGTGGCGATCGACGTCGATCCGATTAACATCTTGTAACGTTCTTCGTTGTTCGTTATTCGTTGTTCGAAGAACGAAGAACGAAGAACGATCAAGCGACGAGATAGAAGCTCACGTCAACGTCGATGCCGAGCGCGCCCGCCGCATTGAGAAGCTCGGCAGGCAGATGTGCACTGCGGGCGACAAACTCTTTCTGCGGGCAGGAGAATTGAAGCGTGACCGCCTCCACGCCCTCGTAGCGCATGAGCCTGAGCAGCTCGTCGCGATGCTCACGAAGGAACGCCAGCGCACGATTGACCTGCTCCTTCGGTTCATCATTTTCGGTGACCACTACGTTGAATCCAGACGCTGTCTGCGACCCGCGACTCGCCGGACGCCGCCGCTGACCTTTGCGATAGAGAACCTCCGGCTTGAACGGACTTCCTTTTAGAAAAGCATCGACGTCCATCGTTTTGCCGGACGCTCGCAGTACACAGCCGGGCATCAGGCAACCTCGAGCAGTTTCTCGTCGACGCCGGGAGCGATCGCCCGAATCATTTGGGTCAGACGATGAACGTGATCGATCACGATCAGCAGCGCGCCGTAGATCGACTCTGCCTTCGACCGCTCGAACGAATGAAACGGGCACCGCCGTCCAAAGAGATTTGCATCGAGCGACCCGAGAGACGTGACCGCATGGGTGATCGCGAAGTCGATGCGCGGACCGATCTCCGCGGGTATGTGGTTCGACGCGCGTGAATACTTTGCAGCATCCGCGAGACGATCGATTGCTCGACAGAGGCTTTTCAATTCGGCATCGACTTGCTCATTCGGCGCCGCTGAGGAGCAGAGGATCGCCACGCGCCGGCGAAGATCGCGATCAAGCTTCTCGATCATCCACTCGACCGGCGGAATGTGCCGCATCCGCTCGTTTTTTCCCCACGTTTCGAGCAGCGGCCGAGTCGCCGCCTTCTCCGTCAGTTCAGTTGCCACTGTGCTGTTCATTTGTTAGCGTGCCGCACGATGAGTAGCGAGCCCTCGCAGTTCGACGAGCCGATCCTTGCGATCCGGCGGCAGATCGACGAATTGACGGCCGCCGAGGCAGATTCGGCCCAAATCGAGGAACTGCAGCGCAAGCTCACCAAAGTCGCTACCGAAATCTACTCCAAATTGACTCCGTGGCAGAAGACTCTGGTTGCCCGCCACCCGCAGCGGCCCTATACGCTCGACTTCATCTCCTTCCTTTTCGAAGAGTGGGAAGAGATCCACGGCGATCGAAAATTCGGCGACGATGCGGCGATTGTTGCCGGATTCGCCCGCTTTCGCGGGCATCCCTGCGCGGTCATCGGCCATCAAAAGGGGAGGAATACGAAGGAAAAAGTCTTCCGCAATTTCGGACAGCCGAAGCCGGAGGGTTTCCGCAAAGCATTGCGGGTGATGAAGCTCGCAGAAAAGTTCAAACTGCCGATTTTCAGCTTCGTCGACACACAAGGCGCATATCCGGGCGTCGGGGCGGAAGAGCGGGGACAAGCCGAGGCGATCGCCGTGAACCTGCGGGAGATGGCCGCGCTGCGCGCGCCGATCATCGTTAGCGTGGTCGGGGAGGGTGGGAGCGGGGGAGCGCTGGCGATTGCGGTCGGTGATCGTGTCTACATGCTGGAGCATGCGATCTACTCCGTGATCTCGCCGGAAGGATGCGCCGCGATTCTCTGGAAAAACTCGGCCGCGGCGCCTGATGCTGCTGCAGCGATGAAAATCACTGCACACGATCTGAAGAAGTTCGCCATCGTCGATGAAATCGTCCCGGAGCCGCCCGGTGGTGCGCATGGCGATCCGAAAGCCGCGGCAGATTTGCTCGCGCCCTATCTGGAGCGCGGCCTGCGCGAATTGCAGAAGATCAAGCCCGCTCTTCTCCCTGAAGAGCGATTCGAGAAGTTCCGTAAAATGGGAGTATTCGAAAAGGGCTGATCTACGATCGTTGGGTGGTGGAGGACAGCGGCCCTCCGCTGTCCGGACAGCCGAGGGCGGCTGTCTTCCACATCCATCCCGTCATCGCCGAGATTCTTCACCGCCGCGGCATCACTACTGAAGATGAGTACCGCCGCTTCGTTGCTCCGTCGATCGCAGATTTGCACGATCCCGCGGGCATTCACGGAATCGGCGCGGCCTGCGAGCGGATCGAGCGCGCGGTTCGAGACAAAGAAACGATCCTGATCTACGGCGATTACGATGTCGACGGCGTCACCTCCATCGTCCTCCTCCAAACCGTCCTCCGCGACGGCTACGGCCTGAAACTCGAAGTGCTGGAGCGCGTTCTCGCCGAGCGCGATGTCCGGCTGGTCATCACGGTCGATTGCGGGATCACCAGCGTCGAGCCCGTTCGCCGCGCCATCGACCTCGGCATCGACGTCATCATCACCGATCATCACTTGCCGCCCGGCGTGCTGCCGGACGCCGCCGCGGTGCTCAATCCGAAGCAGCCCGGCTGCGCGTATCCGTTCAAAGAGCTCGCAGGTGTCGGCGTCGCGTTCAAATTGTGCTGCGAATTGATTCGCCGCGCCGGCAAGAACATCTCCACGGAATCGCTGCTGAAGATTGCGGCGATCGGCACCGTTGCCGATGTCGCTCCCCTGATCGGGGAGAATCGCACCATCGCCTGGCTGGGGCTC
>QHVY01000226.1 GCA_003223695.1 Acidobacteriota bacterium | reverse complement strand
GAGAGCAGCGCGCCCGACTCGGCGACGACGTATCGTCCGGGCTCGAGGATCGCAGTGAGGTCGCGCGCTCGAAGCAGTCGGTCGGCCACGCGCGTCAGCTCGGCTCCATATTCGTCAATCGGAAACTGGGCCTCGTCCGGCCGGTACGGGACCGAAATCCCTCCGCCGAAATTGAGCCATCTCAGATTCGCGAAATCACCCGAAAGCTCCAACAGCCGGCGGGCGGACTCGATCAGCGGCTCGATCGCGTCGATGCCCGAGCCGATATGCGCATGAAGGCCAACGACTTTGCGTCCGGAATCTTCGACCATGACCCGCGCATCGCGAATCTCCGCCAGATCGATTCCGAATTTCACGCCGCCCCCGCCCGTGACCACATCGACGTGGTGGCCGGCGCCGACGTCGGGATTGACGCGCAGCGCGATCGGATTCTTCAGATCGAGGGCGAGAATGCGATCGATCTCCGACAGTGAGTTGACGTTGATAACGATGCGCGGATCGCCGATCGCCAGGAGATCGTCATCTGAAACGTTGGAACACGTGAACCAGATCTGCTCCGCAGTGAAGCCCGCCCGCCGGGCGATGAAGATCTCGCCAGGCGAAACGCAGTCGCAGCCGAACCCTTGTTTTCGAATCAACTCGAGAATGGCGAGTGAGCCGTTCGCCTTCATCGCATAAAACGGGCGGAAGGGGAGGTTCGCGAACGCGCGCTTTACGCGGTCGATTTGACGGCGGATGATTGCCGCGTCATAAACGTAGAGCGGCGTGCCGTATTTGTTCGCGAGTTCGGTGGCCGGCACCTGGCCGACGAGGAGCATGGAGCGCGGATTATAAATGTGGGACCGGCTTCAGCCGGTCCAGCTAAAATCAGTCATGCAGCAATATCTCGATCTCGTCCGCCACATTATCGACAACGGCAGTCCGAAATCTGATCGCACCGGCACCGGAACTCTGAGCGTCTTCGGCTACCAGTTGCGCTTCGATCTCCAGGCCGGTTTTCCGCTGCTGACGACCAAGAAGCTACATCTCCGCTCGATCATTTACGAGCCGCGGCGTCAGCATCTGGGACGAGTGGGCCGACGCCAACGGCGACCTCGGCCCCGTCTACGGCTCCCAGTGGCGGAGCTGGCCCACGCCGTCGGGCGAACGCATCGACCAGATCGCCAAGCTCATCCACTCGCTGAAGACGCAGCCCGACTCGCGCCGTCACATCGTCAGCGCCTGGAACGTCGCCGACATCGACAAGATGGCCCTCGCCCCGTGCCACGCTTTCTTCCAGTTCTACGTGGCGAACGGAACGCTGTCCTGCCAGATCTACCAGCGCAGCGCCGACGTTTTCCTCGGCCTCCCATTCAACATCGCGTCGTACGCACTTCTGACGATGATGGTGGCGCAGGTCAGCGATCTTCGAGCCGGCGAGCTCATTCACACACTCGGCGATGCTCATTTGTATTCGAATCATCTCGAACAGGCCCGCCTGCAACTGACGCGCGAGCCGCGTCCGCTACCGACGATGACTTTGAATCCGGCGGTGAAGTCTATTTTTGACTTTCGTTTCGGCGACTTCACGCTCGAGCACTATGATCCTCATCCGTCGATCAAGGCACCGATCGCCGTATGATCGTTTCGATTATCGCGGCCGTCTCGGATAACAACACCATCGGCCGCGACAATCGCATTCCCTGGCGTCAATCGGCGGATCTGAAGCGCTTCAAGGCCCTGACGATGGGACATCATCTGCTCATGGGACGGAAGACTTACGAGTCGCTCGATCGTCCGCTTCCCGGGCGCACGATCATCGTGATCACACATGATCGTCAGTTTCGCGCGGACGGGATCCTGGCTGCGCCATCCGTCGAGCGAGGAATCGAGATGGCCCGGCTCGATGATGAAATCTTCATCGGAGGCGGTGCACAGATCTACGAACAGTCGCTGCATCGCGCCGATCGAATGTACCTCACGCGCGTTCACGCCGACGTGGAAGGCGATACGTTTTTTCCTGAGTTCGACGACGTGACGGAGTGGAATCTCGTCGACGTCGAGCATCACGAAGCCGACGAGCGCAACGAATATCCATACTCGTTTCTGACGTATGAGCGCGCGGGAAAGCTGGCATAGTGCTAATCTCGCGCCCGCATGATCGTCCGCTCTTACGAGGGAAAACAGCCCAGACTCGGCGCTCGCGTTTTCATTGCCGAGAACGCCGCGGTGATCGGCGACGTGCAGCTCGGAGATGACTGCTCGATCTGGTACAGCGCGGTCGTGCGAGGAGATGTGCACTCGATTCGCATCGGCGCGCGCACGAACATTCAGGACAACTGCACGCTGCATGTCACGTATCGCACGCACCCGATCGAGATCGCCGAAGAAGTGACAATCGGGCACGGCGTCGTTGCGCATGGATGCACGATCGAGCCTCGTGCCCTGATCGGCATGGGCTCGCGCGTACTCGACGGTGCGGTCGTCGGCGAGCTCGCGCTCGTCGGAGCGGGCGCGCTGGTGCCCGAGGGGATGCGCGTGCCGGCGCGGACGCTGGTCGTCGGCGTGCCTGCGCGCGTGAAGCGGCCGCTGACGGACGAGGAAATTGGCCGGCTCGAACAATCGTGGAAGAACTACGTCGGCTACAAAGATCGGTATCTGCAGGCATGAACCGCATTCCCGCAGGGACTCTGCGCGCCGGCGACGTCGGCCGCAAAATCACCCTCGCCGGCTGGGCGCAGAAGCACCGCGACTTCGGCGACCTCGTCTTCATCGATCTGCGCGATCGCAGCGGAATCTGTCAGGTTGTTATCGATAAGTCGACGGCGAGGTGATCGCCCGTGCGGCGGAGTCGCGCAACGCGAAGATCGCCACCGGCGATGTCGAGGTCCTCGCGCGCGGAATGCAGATCCTCAATTCAGCGGAAACGCCGCCCTTTGCCATCGAGGACGACGTCGAGGCAGCCGAGGAGTTGAGGCTGAAGTATCGCTATCTCGATCTTCGTCGGCCGTCGCTGACGGGCAATCTCGTGTTGCGCGACCGCGTGGCGTTCGGCATCCGCGACTTCATGCATCGCAACGATTTTCTGGAAATCGAAACGCCGATGCTCACGCGCTCGACGCCGGAAGGCGCGCGCGACTACCTCGTGCCCAGCCGCATCCACCACGGCATGTTCTACGCGCTGCCGCAGTCGCCGCAGATCTTCAAGCAACTGCTGATGGTCTCGGGCATGGAGCGTTACTACCAGATCGTGCGCTGCTTCCGGGATGAGGACCTGCGCCGCGACCGGCAGCCGGAATTTACCCAGGTGGACATAGAGACTTCCTTCATTGATGAAGAATTTGTGTATACATTAATAGAAGGACTCTTCGAATATATTTTCCCGATCGCAGGCGTCCGCGCGGCGACGCCGTTTCCTCGCATGCGCTGGCAGGAGGCAATGGATCGATACGGAAGCGACCGGCCCGACACGCGTTTCGGCATGGAGCTCATCGATATCGGCAACNNNNCCTGGAGGCGCGGCGATGTCGCGCAAGAAGATCGACGAGCTCACCGAAGACGCGAGAAAATTCGGCGCGGGTGGCCTGATCTGGGTCAAATTCGACGCGCAGCGTGGGTCATCGATCAAGAAGTTTCTCAACGATTCATCATTCGACTCGCTGCGCAACGCGCTGCGCGCCAACGAAAACGATCTCGCCCTGATCGTCGCCGGAAAGAGCACCGTCGTTTGGGATGTCCTCGGCAATCTGCGTGTGCGCATCGCTCGCGAACAGGGAATGATCAAACCAGAAACCTGGAACTTTCTCTGGGTCGTCGATTTCCCTCTTTTCGAATGGGACGAGGAGACGCAGCGCTATTTCGCCCGTCATCATCCATTCACGTCGCCGAAACTCTCGGATGTGGAGAAACTGGAAAGCGATCCGGGATCGGTGCTCGCACGCGCATACGATGTTGTCTTGAACGGCCTCGAGCTCGGCGGCGGATCCATTCGCATCAATCGTCCGGAGGTGCAGTCGCGGATGTTTCGCGCGCTCGGCATCGCAGCGGAGGAGGCGAAGGAGCGATTCGGCTTTCTGCTCGAAGCGTTCCGTTACGGCGCTCCCCCGCACGGCGGCATCGCCCTTGGATTCGATCGCATCGTGATGCTGATGGCGCGCGCGGAATCGCTGCGCGAAGTCATCGCCTTCCCCAAAACCGCGCGGGCCCAGGACCTCATGAGCGAGGCGCCGTCACCCGTCGATACCAGGCAGTTGGATGAGCTCGGAATCCGGCTGAAAGATCGTTAGCCGTTGACAGTCGGCCGTTGGCCGAGGCTATTCGGCAGGCTTCCGCGAGCTATTCCGTCTTTGTCGGCAAGGGCCTGCTCGATTCTGTGGGAGAGATCATTCAGCCGCGCGGGCGAATTTTCGTCATCAGTTCAAACGGATTGCGCCGCTTTGCCGAACGGATTGCGCACGACATCATCACGATTGAAGAAGGCGAGCAGCACAAGACGCTCGCGACCGCGAACGAAATCGTGACGCAGCTTCTCGACCGCGGCGCGAAACGCGACTCGATGGCCGTGGTGGTGGGCGGCGGCATGATTGGCGATACCGCGGGATTTGCTGCGTCGATTTTTCTGCGGGGCATCGATCTGGCGCACGTCCCGACAACACTTCTGGCGCAGGTCGACAGCTCGATCGGTGGCAAGGTCGCCGTCAATCACGAACGGGGAAAGAATCTGATCGGCAGCTTTTTTCCTCCGCGCGTGGTGGTCTCCGATACGGCGGTCCTCGATTCGCTGCCGCCGCGAGAGCTGCTCAGCGGCATGTACGAGGCGTTGAAGGGCGGCGTGATCGGCGACGCTTCTCTTTTCGAAATGCTGGAAAAGCGAAGCGACGTCGACCTCGACACGGTGGTGCGCAAGACGATTAAAGTGAAAGCGGAGATCGTCTCGGCAGACGAAAAAGAGGCCGATCTGCGCCGCCTGCTCAACTACGGCCATACGATCGGGCACGGAATCGAAGCCGCGCTGCAGTATCGGCAGCTCACGCATGGCGAGGCGGTGGCGTGGGGAATCATCGCCGCGAATGCGATCGGCGTGCGCCGCGGCATCACATCGGAGGCCGTTCGCCGTCGCATTGATCAGGCGGTACGTGACTGGAAGCCATCGCCTTTGCCGTCGCTCGACGCCTCGGCGGTCCTCGCGGCGACGGAGCATGACAAGAAGAACACCGGATCGAGCCGAGTCATGGTCTTTCCGCGCGAGATCGGCCGCTGCGAGGTCATCTCGGGCATCTCCGATGCCGATCTGCGCTACGGCCTCGCCGCGATCGGCATGGGGTCGTAGCTTTCCTTGTGATTTTTCTACCCGGTGTAGAATCCCTCTGAATCAACCGGCCATGACCTGGCTCCTTCCGAAGGTGATTCCCGCAGCCCTGGCGCTCGTCATCGCCGTTTGGGTGATCATTCGAGGCCTCTCCAAACGCCGAACGTGATCCTCGGACTGTTGTTTCTTCTCGCGGTGATCGTCGGGGCGATCGCCATCACCGCCGGTGGGATTGCGCTCATCCGGCGCAACCGAGATCGTATTCGCGGCTCCGGAGGCCTCGGTTCAGCGATGCAGGAGCTCGAGTCACTGTTTGTCGAATCGAAAAAACACATGATCGAGGCGGAACGCCATAAGGATGGAGATGCTGAAGAATCGGGCGATCCGCCGGAGAAGTAACTGCCGCCGATCTACGGATCGTAGAGAAATCACAAGGAAAGCTGCGACCCCAGCTACAAATAAGCTACTGCGCCGCGCGCGACGCGGTGATTACGCCCGTGTCGCTCGCCTTCTTCACCGGCAGCTTGATGACCATGCTCGTGCCTACGCCCTCGAGCGATGCGACCGTCACTTCGCCGCCGTGAGCCTCCACGATTTGCTTCACGATGTAGAGACCGAGACCGGTGCCGCCGCCGCCGCGGAGCGATCTGTTGCCGCTCTGTTTGTACTTTTCCCAGATCTGCGCCAGCTCACTGGACTTGATGCCCATGCCACTGTCGGTGACAGTGATTACGATCGACTCCGGCAAATCGCCGTTGCGCACGATCTGCGCGCCGACCGAGATCAGCCCTCGTTTCGGCGTGAACTTCAGTGAATTCGAGACGAGGTTGATGATCGCCTGCGTCAGCTTCTCGACGCTGCCGATCACACCGGGCACATCGCGGCCGTGTGCGCTCAGAAGGAAGACTTCATCGCGAGACGCCACCTGCTGCAAACTGCGAACGGCGCGCTTCAGAACGCCGGCCACGCGCACCGGCTCCTTCTCGATGACCAGGTTGCCGGCCTCGATCTTCGAGAAGTCGAGAAGCTCGTTGACGAGTCCCATCATTCGCTCGGATTCGCGCTGGGCTTCTTGCAGCAGATCGCTGTACATCGAGTCGAGCTTGTTGCCTTCCTGGCTGAGCACGAACTCCAGCGTGCCCTGGATGCCGGAAAGCGGTCCGCGCAGGTCGTGCACGATCTGCGCGGTGAAGTCGGATTTCGCCTGCTCCATCTGCCGCTGCTGGGTGACGTCCTCGAACCACAGCGCCACAGAGCGCGACGAATAATCCGGGACCTCCATAATGTGCTCGATGCGGAACGTTCGGCCCTCGATCTCCACATCGACAGCGCGATGTTCTTCGCCATCCATGAAGAAATCCTGCAGCCATCCGCGCTCGCCGCCCACCACCCGAGAGCCTTCTTTGAGCCAATCTTTGGCATCGACGCCGAACATCAATTCGAATGCATCGTTCTTCCACTCGAGGCCGCCGTGTTCGTTGACGATCGCGATCGGCGTGGAGAGTTTTTCCGCGATTTGATAATTGTTCATCAGGGTACCGTGATAGCGCGCTCCTGCTGGAGCTTCGCCAGGTTAAAGAGCGTTGTGAACGAATCGAACGGGCTGAGCACCAGCAGCTTCTGCAGGTCCATGCGGCCGTCGATGAGCGAGATCAGATAGCCTTCCTGCGCCGTCAGGTTGAAGCGATCGAAGTTCGTCAAGAAGTCCGCGCTGAGTTTTGGAACCGCCTGCATCCCTTTCGGATGGGCGAGGAAATCGCGAACGATGGTGTTGCGCACGATTTCCGTGTAGCCCCGCAGGGAGAGGTCATCGGGATAGGCCGAGCGCGCTTCGACGAGCTTCAAGTACGTATGCCAGACGCCGTACTGTTTGATCGAGTCTGCGACCAGGCGCGCCCACTCGGGCGCGACCGCCGGCTTGGGGGAAGCGACTTGGGACATTGATGCTTATTGTATCCTGACGACCGTGACCGACCTCGCGATCACCCAGCCCAGAACGCCCTTTTACCGCCGTTCCCGCCTCATGATTCTCATCGCCGCCTTCGCGGTGGGCATACCGGCGGGATTCGTTCTGGCTCACGCCATTCGGGTCCCGCTGGTGAAGTCTCTCGAGGACTACCAGCCGGCGATCATCACCCGCGTCTACGACCGCAACGGCCAGCCCTTCGCCGAGTATGCGATTCAGAAGCGAATCGTAGTCGAGAAAAAGGACATGGCGCCGGCCCTGGTCGAGGCGATCATCGCCACCGAAGACGCCGACTTTTACCACCACGGGGGTTTCAATCCGAAGGCCATTCTCCGCGCCGGCGTCAAAGATCTCATCGCGCGCAAGAAGGTCGAAGGGGCATCGACGCTGACGCAGCAGCTCGCGAAGCAGGTGCTCCTCACGCCTGAGAAGAGCTGGACCCGGAAGATCAACGAGATGTTTCTCGCCGTCGATATCGAGAAAAACTTCACGAAAGACCAGATCTTCGAGCTCTACGCGAACCAGATGTACCTCGGTCACGGCGCGTACGGCGTCGAGTCGGCATCGCGTCTTTATTTCGGCAAGCATGCAAAAGAGCTCACGCTGCCCGAAGCGGCGATGATCGCCGGGCTGTTTCGTCATCGCGGCGGCTACTACAGCCCGATCATTCATCCGGACCACGCACTGGGGCGGCGGAATGTCGTCCTCCATCGCATGCTCGAGGAGCACTACATCACGCAGCAGCAGTACGAGCAGGCTGTTCGCACCCCGATCGTGCTCGGCACCTACAAGGAAGAGACGCCGAAAATCGGCGGCTACTTTTCGGAAGAGATCCGCCAGTACATCGAGAACAATCCGAAGTTCGGCGCTGAGAATCTTTACCAGCGCGGTCTCAAGGTCTACACGACGCTCGACTTGCCGCTGCAGGAGCAAGTCGAGACGGCGTTGCAGCGCGGATTGCGACGATGGGATCGCCGCCGCGGCTTCCGCAAGCCGACTCGGAATCTCGTGGCCGAGGGAACGGACCCGGAAACGTACAAAGATCCGAGTTGGAGCACCGACCCGTATGTGAAGGACCGGCTCTACACCGCGGTGGTCATGAAGGTGGACCGAGACGGCGTCTCGGCGCGAATCAACCGCGACACGATTGTGCTGCCAAATGCAATTTTCGTCTGGACCGAGCACCCGACGATGCAGGGCGTGCTGAAACGCGGCGATTTGATTTACGTGCGCCTCGATGAAGATTCAAAAACAAAAGCGCCGATCTGGAAGCTCGATCAACTGCCGCAGGTGCAGGGAGCGGCGGTCGTTCTCGACGTCAAGAGCGGTGAAGTTCGCGCAATGGTCGGCGGATACGACTTCCAGATCTCGAAGTTCAATCGCGCGATTCAGTCTCGCCGGCAGACTGGATCGTCGTTCAAACCGATCGTCTACGGCGCTGCGTTTGAGAAGGGTCTAACGCCGGCGGACACGATTTTCGACGAGCCCATCGCCATTCCCATGGGGAAAGACATCTACGCGCCGAAGAACTACTACGGCAGGTACTCCGGCATCGTCACCATTCAGCGGGCGCTCGAGTTGTCGATCAATGTGCCGGCAGTGAAGACGTGGATGATGNNCCCGTCAAGCGCACTCGGCGCCGCAGGCGTCTCACCGATCGAGTTGACTGCCGCCTACAACGTGTTCGCGAATCAGGGCGTGTACGTGAAACCACGGCTGATTCGCAAAATCGTCGATCAGACTGACCGCGTTCTCGAAGAAGAAGTGCCGGAATTGTCAGAGGCGACGCAGCCGCAGGTGGCGTATGAGGTGGCGTACATGCTCCGCGGCACCGTGTTGCGCGGTACTGCATACGAGGCGCACACGCTGCCGCCACCGGTGGCCGGCAAGACCGGAACGACGAACGCCTACACCGACGCCTGGTTCATGGGCTTCTCCCCTGAGTTTTGCGTCGGCGTTTGGATCGGATACGACGACCCGAGTCGCTCTCTCGGGCCTGGGGCAACAGGCGCGGAGGTCGCGTTGCCGCTCTG
>QHVY01000504.1 GCA_003223695.1 Acidobacteriota bacterium | reverse complement strand
ATGATCGCCATAAACCTCCTTGCGGCCGCATTTTACATTCGCGCGGCGGAAGTCTCAAATCGGATCAAACAGTTCCGCCTGCCGCTCCTCGACAAAACGATAGAAGCCGTTTGTCGCATATTCCTTGAAGTGAGGGGACGCTCGATGACTATCCAGAGCCGCCTGGTCCTTGTACTGCTCATATATAAGGTAGCGCCGCGGATTTTCGCGACTGCGTTGGACAACGAACATAATGCATCCGGTTTCACGCCGGGTTTCTTCCTGAAGTTTGCGGAACGGCTCGAGAACCTCATCTTCGTGTCCGGCCTGTATCGTGAGACGCACAACCAAAATCAGCATTGGACCTCCCCAGCAGCTTTCTATCATATACAAGACCGTTGTAGAATACCGGCCATTCCAGATTTCGAGGAGTCACAGATGAAGCTCACAAAATTCGTTTTTCTCACTGTTGCAATCGCGGCTCTATCGATGAACGCGTTTGCTCAACTGCCAACCACAAAGATCCTGACGATGGATGTCGCGCAAACCATTGCGCAGGGAGCCATGACGAAGTGCAGAGCTGATGGTTTTAAAGTCACTGTACTGGTCGTAGATGGACTCAACGCTCCGAAGGCGCTCATCCGGGACGACGGCGCTTCTGCTTCTACTACCGAAGTCGCCAGGATGAAGGCAACGGCCACGATGCTTTACAACCGGCCATCGGGTCCGGCTAATCCTCCTCCTCAAGGCGGAACAGCAGGTGATGTCAGTTCACGACCTCCATGCGACGATATTGCATCTGCTCGGCCTGGATCACACCAAGCTCACGTATCGATTCAACGGCCGCGATATGCGCCTTACCGATGTATATGGTGAGTTGATTCCGCAAATCGTGATGTAAACCGCTTATCCGGCGACCGCGCTGGCGACGCCTCGATTCGTCAACCAGCGCCGCCGCATCGGCTTCAAAGCCATGCCGGCCAGCAGCGCCGTCGCGAAGTTCATTGCGATGATGATCGCGAAGACCGGCATCCACGATTTGAACGCGTCGTGCACGAGCGCCGCGACCGGGCCCCCAAGCACCGAACCGACGCCCTGCGCCATGTACAGAAAGCCGTAGTTGGTCGTCGCGTGTCGTGTGCCGTAGGTGTCGGTCAGCGTCGACGGGAACAGCGAGAAGATCTCGCCCCAGCCGAACAGGACCACGCCGGACATGGCGACGAAGACCGCCGGATTCGAACGCGTGAACAGCCACGCGGTCATCGCCGTCCCTTCGAGGGTAAACGCGATAACCATCGTGTGCTCACGGCCGATCTGATCCGAGAGCCAGCCGAAGAACGGACGTGTCAGACCGTTGGTGATACGATCGATCGACAATGCCAGCGGCAGCAGCGGCAGGCCGAAGACGAGCGCGTTCGCCATTCCGAAATCACGCGTGAATGCGCCGATCTGCGACGTCACCATCAATCCGGCGGTCGACATCATCGTCATCATGACGAACATCAGCCAAAAGATCGGTGTCCGCAACATCTGCGAAGGCGTGAAGCTCGCCCCGGGATCGCTCGCACGAATTGGAGCTCGCAGTCCCTGGGCGGCGATGACACCAACCACCATGAAGATCAGCCCGTAACGCGCGAGCGCCTGTTCGTATCCTGCATTCTTCAACGCCTCGGAGATCGGAAACGTCGTGAGGATCGCGCCCATGCCGTAGCCGGCTGCGACGATCCCGGTGGCAAAGCCGCGGCGATCGGGAAACCATTGCACCATGTGACCGATCACGCCGATGTAGACGATGCCTGTGCCGATTCCACCGAGGAGCCCATAGGTGAGGTAAAGACCTGCGAGTGTGGACGCGCGAGCAGCGAGCACCCAGCTCAGTCCGGTCAGCGCGCCGCCAAGCGACAGCAGTGCTCTCGGCCCGAACTTGTCGACGAGGAACCCCTGACAGGGGGAAAGAAACGTCTGGACGACGATGAGGAGCGAGAACGTAATCTGGATTTGAGCAAGGCTCGCATGCAGCGAACCCATTAGCGGCTGGGTAAACAGCGTCCAGACGTACTGCGGGCTCGAGATGACAACCATGCAGACCAGCCCGAGCAACAGTTGAATCCAGCGGGCGCGGAGCGCGAGCCCGATAGGGTGAAGCCTCAATAAAGGCATCACAGGATTGGCTCCGGAATCGCCGCTCCGTCCTTTCGGGGATCGGAACCGCCGTAGTTCACACGCGCCCGAGCATCATGCATCACCGCCTGACCGCCGCCCACCATATTCGAGAATTCCCCCTGCAGATCGATCTCATGACCTCTCCGCTCGAGGCCGCGGCGCACATCTTCCGGGAACCGCGACTCCATCATCACGTCGGTGCCTTGGAACGTCAGCTTGACGAAACGCGGCGACTCGAGCGCCTGCTGGATGTTCAGGCCGTGGTCGACGATGTTCGAGATGACCTGGACGTGGGCCTGCGGCTGATTCCAGCCTCCCATCACGCCAAAGCCGACGCTCAGATGATCGCGCCTCATAAACCCGGGAATCACGGTCTGCAGCGGCCGCTTGTGCGGCTGGAGGGCGTTTGGGTGTGACCGATCGAACGTGAAGAGCCCGCCGCGCCAAAGTTCGCGAAGTTGCTCTGAATGAGCGACACGACGTTCCCCGCCGCATCAACCGCACAGAGATACGTCGTGTCGCCGCCGTGCGTCGGCAGTTGGCCTGCGTCAACGCTTTCCGCTGCGCGCTGGGGATCAATAAGCTCGGCGCGCCGGCGCGCGTACGCTTTCGACAGCATTTCCTCCACAGGAATGTTCGAGAA
>QHVY01000225.1 GCA_003223695.1 Acidobacteriota bacterium | reverse complement strand
GGAGTTGGTCCAGGGCGAGACGCTGCGTGATCGTCTGGCGCGGGGGCCGATGCCCGTCGCCGATGTCCTCGATATTGGGACGCAGATCGCCGCTGCGATCAGCGCGGCGCACAAGAGCAGTGTGATCCATCGCGACATCAAGCCGGAAAACGTGATCATCATGTCCGAGGGGTACGCGAAGGTCCTCGATTTCGGGCTGGCGAAACTGCGCGAGATCCGCGGCGACGACGCGGCCACACTTCTCAAGACCAGACCCGGCGTGGCGATGGGAACCATCAGCTACATGGCGCCCGAGCAGCTCGTCGGCGGCGACGTCACGCCGGCCGCCGATGTCTTTTCCCTCGGTGTCGTTCTGTACGAAATGCTCACAGGACACCGGCCGTTCGAAGGGGCAACGAGCACGGAAATCGTCTCTGCGATTCTCACGAAAACACCGCGGACGCTGCATGAGGTTCGCAGCGATGTGCCGCCGAAACTCGAGGCCGTCATCCGCAAGGCGCTGGCGAAAGACGTTGATGAGCGATATCGCGACGCGAGCGAGATGTACGAACAGCTGCGACTCATGTCACGCGAAGGCGCTGTCATTGCTCCGGTCGGAAAGACCCGCCAGCGCGCCAGGGCAGTCGTAATCGCAGTCGCCGTGGTGGTGATCGGCGCGATCTCAGCGGGCGTTTGGAAGTGGAACCAAACGAAACGACAGCGAGAGGCTGCGGGAATGATTCAAACGGCTGAACGCATGGTCAGCGAACGCAGACTCGCGGACGCGTACGACACAGCGGTCGCCGCAGCGGCAATCCTGCCGAATGATGATCGCATTCGCGACATCATCTCGCGGACATCGGACCGGTTGAAGATCGACAGCGATCCTCCCGGCGCCACTGTGTTCTTGCAGCGGTTCAAAGGTCCCGATCAGCAAGTTCGGATGGGATTGACGCCGCTGACGATTCCGCGGCTCGCGCTCGCCGACTACCTCCTCAGGTTGGAAAAACCGGGCTACGCGAACGGCGTACGCACAATCTCCACGACGCCGGTCTATGTCCGCGGCGAGCCGACGGCGCGGACGGAGAGCGTTCGCCTGAAGCTCGTTGAAGCTTCAAGGGTTCCGCCGGGTATGGTGCCGGTTGAAGGCGGGGCATACCGTTTGGCAGGATTCGATCGCCCGAGCGAACGCGTCGTCCAGCTTCATGACTTTTTCATCGATCGCTTTGAGGTGTCGAATCGTGATTTCGAGCAGTTCGTTCGCGATGGAGGCTATCGCCGCCGCGAGCTGTGGAAGCAGCCCTTTGTCGACCACGGCAACAAGCTCTCGTTCGAGCAGGCGATGTCTCGTTTTCACGACACGACTGGGCTGCCCGGCCCACGGAGCTGGAGTGGCGGAGCGCCGCCGGCAGGACGCGAAAATTATCCCGTCGGCGATATCACGTGGTATGAAGCCGCCGCTTTCGCCGAGTGGCAGGGAAAAAAACTGCCGACGATTTATCAATGGGAAAAGGCGGCGCGCTATGCGAGCACTTCCATCTTCACCGTTTTCCCGTGGGGATACGTCGGCGAAGGTGTCGACGCAAACGAGCGGGCGAACTTTCGCGGCGAAGGAACGATGCCGGTCGATTCGTTGCCGTTTGGCGCCAGTCCCTACGGCGCACTCAACATGGCCGGCAATGTCTCCGAATGGTGCCGCAATGCGATTTCTCCAGGTCATGCCGCGCGCGGCGGCGCGTGGAAAGATGCCGTATATGCCTTCGGTCAGACTGCTGCCTTTCCGCCGTTTTACTCGGCACCAAGTGTCGGGTTTCGATGCGTGCGCGATTCCGGCGGCGCCGAGGGTGACTTCGTCCTCAACCCCTCCGCTGCTGTTCCGGTGTACAAGCCTGTCGATGACAAGACGTATGCGGAATTCGCGCAGCGTTTCGAGTACAAATCAGAACCGCTGAACGCGCGTATGGTCGAACGCATCGAAACGCCCGATTGGACGCGCGAGAAGATCACGTTCCTTTCCGATGGAAAACGCGTCCCGGCGTATTTGTACCTGCCGAAAGGATTCCGTTTTCCGCTGCAGACCATTCAATACGCGCCGGCCGGCGATGTCGTCCGCGGATATCGCTCGCTGCCGCATAGCATTGAAGTCTGGCTGGGACCGGTCATTCGCGCGGGCCGTGCCGTTTTCTCCGTCGAGTTGGAAGGCTTCCTTGGCCGTCCGCATCCGCCTGACTTCGTTTTTCCTCCGCGTGATTCGGCTGAGTATGTTGACTTCGTCGTTCAAAACGTGACCGAAATGCGCCGCGGTCTCGACTACCTCGAATCACGGCCGGACATCGATCACTCGCGAATCGCTCTGTATGGACTGAGCGCCGGCGGTGGTCCAGGCGTGTTCGTCACCGCTCTCGACAATCGCTATCGTTCGGTCATGTTCGTTGGAAGCGGCGTCAGCCGCAGTGAGATGCAGTACGCGGCCGCCGCGAATCGGATCAACTTCGTTTCCCGCATTCGGCAGCCGAAGTTTCTGCTCGACGGGCGTTACGACGAAGACACTCCTCTGGAGACTGAGACGATGCCAATGTTTCATCTGATGCGCGAACCGAAGCGTCTGCAGATCTATGAAGGCGTGCACGTCGCGCCGCCGGAAATTCTGGTGCCGGCGTTCACGAAATGGTTCGATGAGACGATGGGGCCGGTCGAGCATTAATGCGGAGCCGACTCTTTCTCATTAGCATGACGCCGCATGACAGTGCTGTCACCCCGAGCGTCAGCGAGGGGCCTGGGTGGAAGGGTGGCACACGAATGCGCATCAATGCACCGCCCATTCCGCCAGTTCCCTCGCTACGCTCGGGATGACATCATCCTGAGCATTGCTGCCTTGTCGCGAAGATGCTCAGTCGGCTGCGCCGGCTGGAGAGCCGGCGCTACACGCGCGTTCGCGTCCGAGTCGGCGCCTTCTGCCGCTCCACCCACGCCTCCACACCGGGCACGCTGCAGCGCGGAATCGGCTGACCGATCGTGGCCTCGATCTGGCGCACCATCATCAGATCCTGCCAGGTGGCGATTGTCGAGACGATTCCTTCACGATCGACGCGCGCGGTGCGGCCCGCGCGGTGGATGTAGTCCTCGACATTTTCCGGGATGTCGAAGTTGATGATGTGCTCGATGCCGGGGACGTCGATGCCGCGCCCGGCGATGTCCGTGGCGACGAGGATTCGATGCGATCCTTCGCGAAAATTCGACAGCGCCTGCGTGCGCTTTCCCTGCGACCGATCAGAATGAATGCGCGCGACCGGATGCCCCTGCCGCTGCAGGATGTGATAGAGCCACTCGGCATCGACTTTTCGTCGGGTGAAGACGAGCGTGCTGCCAAGCTCCTGGTGGAGTAGCGCGAGAAGCGCCGGCCGCTTGTTTTCCGGCGCCACAACGTAGAGCCGGTGAGTGATGCCCACCGCCGCCCGCCCGACCGGCGTGATGTCGATGCGCAGCGGATCGCGCAGCAACTTGCGCGCGAGCTCCTCGATTGCCGGCGGCATCGTCGCGGAGAACATCATCGTGCGGCGCTGCTTCGGAAGTTTGGCGATGATCTCCCGCACCTGCGGGAGAAATCCGAGATCGAGCATGTGGTCCGCTTCGTCAAGGACCAGCTCCTCGACGCGATCGACGCGAATCGTCCGGCGATTGATGTGATCGAGCAGCCGCCCCGGCGTTGCCACGACGATGTCGGGCTGCTCGGCGATCGCGCGCATATCCCCCTTCATCTTCACGCCGCCGATGAGGCACGCCGCGTTCAGGTCGTGATTTTTTCCGAACAGCTCGATGAACGCCTGCGTCTGCAATGCGATCTCACGCGTCGGGCAGACGATCAGCGCGCGCAGGCCGCCGCCGTGCTGCAGCTTTTCCGCGAGAGGGATCACAAACGCCGCCGTTTTGCCCGAGCCGGTCTGCGCGAGCGCGATGATGTCGCGGCTTTGCAGGGCGGGAGGGATCACTGCGGCCTGAATCGGCGTGGGATGCTCGAATCCCACATCGCGAATCGATTGCAGGATCGGCGCGCTGAGGCCGAGAGCGTCGAAGGGCTCGACGGTGGTGGGCACCGGGTGATGTGGAATGCGATCCGATTGCATCCGCGTACAATAACTCCCGATTGACTGAAGAAGTTCAAGCGGCCCTGATCGATCTTCAGCGATACCTGCTGGATCAGATTCCGCCCCTGACTGCCTCCGATGGGATTCAGACCCTCATGACGCAGCCCCCCCAATTATTAATGAAGCAGGTTCACGCCTGGGCGGTCGAGCAGAGCCGCCTTCAGCAGGCGGCAATGTCCGACTGTCTTTTTCACGCTCTCAAGAAAGTCTATAGCTTTGCCACCCTCAAACTGGTCGATCGCGGGGTGGTCGAGACATACCTGAACGGCGTCGTTCCATTGGCGATGGAGATTTGTCCGCCGGACGAGCGCGATCTACTTCGTACGAATCTCATCGCCATGCGCGATTCGGCGAGCGCTGCACTGCTGTCTTCGACCGTTGTCGACATTTCGAAAACGGCTCCAAAGACGAAGGCACCGGCCGGTCCCCTCACGGACGTGATGGCCCGCAGCGCGCG
>QHVY01000224.1 GCA_003223695.1 Acidobacteriota bacterium | reverse complement strand
CGCCTTCGTCTGCCCATTCAGCGTCAGATGGCTGTTGATCACGCGCCGGTTCTCTTCGAGCGCTTTCACTGGAATCGTGCGCACGGAGGTCGCAGTCGGCACCGATAGCGACGCCTCCATGTTCTGAGCGATCTTGCCTGCTGCGCCTCGAAGAGGAACGGCGCTTGGTACGGGAACAGGCCGCGTGGGAACCGCAACCGGTGTGGGAGCGGCCGCCCTCGGCCGCTCAGCGGCGGGCGGGGCGCCCGCCGCCACACTGATCTCGTCCTCTTCCGGCTGGTAGTCGTGAAAAAACTCGCGCCAGCTCGTGCTCACCGAATTCGGATCGCTCCGATACTTCTCGTAGAGCTCTTCGATGAATGCGATGTTGGCGCCGTACGTCGATGTAACCGATGACATATCCATTGATCCTAAACAGTTTAATGACTAGGAGCATTCTCGAAGTCCCTAGTGCCCAGTGCCCAGTGCAAGGCCCCGTCACTCGGCACTCTGCACTCGGCACTACGATTTTCCCTCCACCACCGTATGCGACAGCGAGGTTAGCCCCAGCCAGCCGAAGCCCGCGGCAAAGCCGCCGAGGACGTCGGAGGGAAAGTGGACGCCGAAGTAGACGCGTGAGAAGCCGACCAGAAGGATGGTCGCTCCGGCGGCGGAATGCACAAACGCCTGCGTCGCTAACGATCGATTTTGCACGAGATGGTGCGCGACGATCGGGTACGTCGCCGCGGAGAGCAGCGAATGCCCGCTGGGGAAGCTATGCGACTTCGGAAGCTTGATCCGCCGCGCGAGCTCCTGCGGCCGCTGCCGTTGAAAAACATTCTTCAAGATCGTGTTGATCGCCATCGCACCGCCGGTGCTGACGACCACCGTCCACGCATCCTGTCGCCGCCCTTGCCGCAGCATTGCCAGCGCCGTCACTCCGGCTGCCGTTCCGATCGCAGCGTGTGTACCGAGCTGTGTGACCGCCTCCATGAATCGATGCATCGCCGGATTGTCGATGCGATGGACGACATCGAACACTGCCGTGTCATATCGCTCTGCGCGCCCTTCGACGACATGCTCCGCCTGCTTTTTGAAAAACCAGAACGCGAGGGCGGCCATCGCGACGCCGCCTGTTGTGCCGATCGCCAGCGGCAGAAAGCGATGCCGCCGCTTTATGCGTTTTTTCTCCGCAGGATCACGAATCGATGATCGATGCGCGCCCCGCACGTCCTCCGGTAATACTCGGTGGCGTATGTCCATGGGATAACGACGCGATGATATCCAAGGCGCCGCAGATCAGCGAGCGACGCGCGCACCAGCCGCCCGCCGATTCCCCGTCCGCGGTATGGGATCGCCACGCCCGTCGGCCCGAACGACCCAAGGCCGCGATTGTTCGCCTCGTGGGTAGAGAAGGCGGCGATTTCTCCCGCCTCTTCGATCGAAAAGATTGTCGCCGCTCTTTCCGCCTCGAACCGCCAGATGGCGCCGAAATTCTTCTCGATGAAGTGGAGGACAGCGGCCCTCGGCTGTCCGGACAGCGGCGGGCCGCTGTCGTCCACCAGATTGTCGACAAGCAGATTATTCGTCCTCGCTGTTTCTGCATACCCGCGTTTTTCGAAGAACCGCGCGAGATTCTCCGACACGCCCGGCGTGAAGTAGTTTCCCGGCTCGGCGGCAATGATCGTCGTGCCGAGCGACTCCGCATCGCGCAGCAGCGCCGTTCCAATTCCTCGGCGGCGATGCGTGCGATCGACGGCGAGAATGCGCAGGTACTCGCCGCACGTGACCGCGATTCCTTCGAAATTGCCGAAGACACGAATGCGCGGCTGTCCTTCGAAACCGGCGCCGAAACATTTCTCCTCCGCCACCTTTTCCAGATCGTACGGCGCGTCATTCGCGCGCCCGAGGAGCTCGCGAACGTTCGAAAGTTCCGATGCGGAAACGTCGCGGATCACGGCGCGATTATGGCCTCGCTTTCGCAGAGAGTGTCAGCATGACCGACATCGTTCGTTGTCCCAGTTGTGGTCAGGCCAACCGCATGCCGGAGCTTGGCAGCGGAAAGGCCGCGGTTTGCGGCAGATGCAAAGCGCCGCTGGCCGCTCACGACGGGCACCCGGTGACGCTGACGGACGCAAGCTTCAAAGAGGAGATCGCGCGCGGCAAATCCGTCGTCGACTTCTGGGCCGCGTGGTGCGGGCCATGTCGCATGATCGCTCCGCTCATCGAGCAGCTCGCGTCGGAGCGGCAGGACATCCGCTTTGCCAAACTCAACGTCGACGAAAACCCGAGCACCGCCTCAGCCTTTGGCGTGCATGGAATTCCCCTGCTCGTATTTTTCAAAGATGGAGTGGAGAGCGGGCGGGTGGTCGGGGCGGTTCCGAAAGGACAGATCGAGGCAGCGATTCGCGAATACCTCGGCTGACGCCCACATGGCCTTCCAACCCCGCGAAATCCAGCGCAGCGAGCTCGAGCTGTTCGTCAAGAAACTGGCAATCGTCGTCGCCGCCGTGTTCCTGCTCGCGATTCTCTGGATGGCGCGTCCAGTTCTTCTGCTGATCTTCATCGCCGCCGTTGTCGCGGCGGGCATCTCACCGGCGGTCCAGCGAGTACGCGTGCGCTGGCGACTTCTTTTTCATAAGAATCTCGCGCGCGGAACGGCCGTGCTGATCGTGTATCTGCCATTTCTTTGTGTGGCGGTGGCGCTGCTGGTCTTCATGGTTCCGCGGCTCGTCGTCGACATGCGCTCCTTGAGCGCGCAAATCCCGCAGCTGATCGAGAAAAACGTCCTCACGCCGCTCGAGCACTATGTGCCGATGAGCGGCGTGCGCGATTTTCTTCGAGGCGGCCTCGCGCTGCCGCGAGCGAGAGTCGTGTTGTACGTGAAGAGTGCCGCAACTGCCGTCGTGTCATTCATCGCCGTTCTCTTCATGGTCGGCTACATGCTGATCGATACCCACCGCTTGCGGAATCTGATTCTGCTTTTCTACCCGCCGGAAGTGCGCGCTGAACGGCGCGCGACGATGACACGCATTGCCCGGAGAATGAGCTCCTGGCTGGCCGGACAACTGATTCTCTCCGCGATCATCGGCATATCGACGTTCATCGGACTGATGATCCTGAGAGTGCCCTACGCATTGCCGCTGGCGATCTTCGCCACGTTCGGCGAGATGGTGCCCGTGATCGGACCGATCCTCGGAGCGGCACCTGCGCTGGCGATTGCCGTTTTGCAATCGCGATGGCAATTCTGGTCCGTGCTCCTGATGGCTGTGCTGCTGCAGAAGCTCGAGAACTTTTTCATCGCGCCGCGAGTGATGTCGCAGAAGGTGGAGATCTCGCCGCTGGCCGTCTTCATCGCCTTCATGCTCGGCGCCGCGGTCCTGGGGATCGTCGGGGCGATCATGGCCATCCCGATTGCGGCGATTGCGCAGGTCGCGTTCGAGGAGGCATTCGTCGAACGCCGCGAGCGACGACACGATCTTTCGCGCGCGGGGACCTTAACGAAGAGAAGACGATGAATCACCACAGAGAACACAGAGAGCACGAAGACTCTCTGTGAGCTCTGCGCTCTCTGTGGTGATCAACAGCCGCGCTAAAATCAGGAATGCGTCAACTGACCGCGGTGATCCTTTGCCTCGGTTCACTCCCACTCCTCGCGCAAACAGACGGCTGGACATTTCGCACGCGACTCGAGTTTCGCGCGAATTTTCGCGACAGCAAAGAGGCGGCGTTCCCGCTCCGGTTTCCTTTCCCTTCGGTGCAGCTTCCAGTCGGCCAGACGGTTGGATTCGAGCAAACAGTTGATCCGGGTCGGCACGGTGAGCTGAGCGTTGCCCAGGTTCGGCTCGATGCGATTTACGGCAACAACTTTGCCGCGCACGCGCAGCTTCACGCCGAGGATAAATATCGCCGCAATCCAACGAGCGAAGACAAGAAGATGGACGCAGACGAGTTGTGGGTTCGGCTGGGTCCGAAACCGGAGTTTCTCGAGCGGCCCGCGCGAACGTCAGTATTTCTGCAGATGGGAAAGTTTCCGAAGATGGAGCGGCAGCCCATCCGCCTACTCGAGAGCTACGGTCTCGCGGCGACGGCGTTCAATCGGTTTGAAGACGTTGGTTTCATGACCGGCGGAAGCATCGGCCGAAATTTTTTCTGGCGGCTGCAGGCGACAAGCGGCAATCCTCTTTACTTTCGCGATCCAAACGCCCTCGCCGGCGACAACGGCATCCATGAGTTGCTGCTGCCGCATCCGAATCCGCGATTGAAATCGGGATTTCCAATCCTCTACAACACGGAGACGGAAGGTTACGCGTTGAACACCGAACACGTGCAGTTCGG
>QHVY01000223.1 GCA_003223695.1 Acidobacteriota bacterium | reverse complement strand
ATTCCAGTCCTTTCGCACCGTGAATCGTGAGGATGCGCACCGCATTTGTCGTGTCATCGAGCAGCGATGGCTCGACTTCCTCCGGCACCTCGCGCCGTCGGGCGATCTCCTCGACGAATTGCCGCACCGAGCCGCCGACTTTCTGGTCGTAGCTAAAGGCGATGGTTCGTACTTGTTCCAAATGCCGCAGGACGCGGGCGTTGTAGATCGCCTCGATTGCCGTCGTTTTTACGACGTGATCGATCAGCTCGGTGACGGTCAGATGACGCGATGCGTCGCGAAATGCATCGAGCGATTTCAGAAATTCGGTCCACGGCGGCTCGTCCTGTTTGACGACCTCGGCATCGGTCAGCGCGAAGTACGGCGAGCGCGCCGCAGAAATCAGCGCGCCCCGATCGTACGCGTAGGCGATGGCGCGCAAGACGCTCATCAGATCGACCGCCGCGGGGCGGTCGAGGAAGAGTCCCATCGGCGGCACGACGTAAGGAAGTTTCTGTCGATCGAAAACGTCGAGATAAACCTCCATGCGGCCGCGCCGCCGGAAGAGCAGCGCGAACTTGCGAAGATCGCTTTCGTCTTGCGCACGGATCCACGCGGCGATCGCCTCCGCCTCGCTCTCCGCTTCACCGTCGCTCGCGAGAAAAGTCAGGGGACGACAGCCGCCCTCGGCTGTCCGCGCGGCGCGCAGCGCGTGGTACTCCGGCTGAAACACATTCAGATCGCGATCGGCTGGCTGCGTCGTGAACAGTGGCGGACCGATCGCATTCAGAGCCGCAACCAGCTCCGGCGTGCTGCGGTATTGATCGACGAGCAGCTCCTGCCTGCCGCCCTCCCGCAGCACGGATTGCGTAAAGGTGCCGTACGTTTCGGGATCCGCGCGACGAAATCCGTAAATCGATTGCTTCGGATCGCCGACCACGACGATCTTTCCCCGTATGTAATTTCCGGCGGCGTCAGTGGCCAGCAGTCGGAGGATATCCGCCTGAATGCGATCGGTATCTTGAAATTCGTCGACGAAGATGAAATCGAATTGGTTGCGGACGCGATCGAGGACCGCCGGCACGTGCAGGAGTTTTTGCGTGTAAACGAGCAGGTCATCGAAGTCGAGAACGCCGCGCGCGCGCTTCTCGGCGTCGAGACGTTCGATGAAGCGGCGCGTGAGCGACAGCGCTGCGGCCGCAGCGCGATGGCTCATGAGCAGGTCGTAGATGCAATAGTGCGGCACCGGCCTCAGCACGTCGAGCGCTGCCCGCGGCCGTTTGTCGTATTTCAGATTGATTTCGCGCAAGTCGCTGGCCATCGGCGCGAAGTAATCGATCCACTCATCGATGCTGCGACTGCGTCGATCAAAATCTGTTCGTACTCGGCGATCGTTCCGATGTCGTATCGCTCATCGAGCAGCAGATGCCGTTTCTCCAGCATCGTGAAGATGTAGCCACGCGCCAGAAACAAATACGTGCATTGTTCGAGCAGCGCTTCCCACTCCCGCGCCGCCTGCGGCAGAGCGCGCACTCGCGTCTCGTCATCGATCCAGTCGTCGAAGATCTGGCCGTACAGCAGCGAGCGATCGAAGCCTTCGATGATCCGGAACTGCGGATCGATGCCCGCTTCGATCGGATATTGACGAAGAAGCGACTGGCAGAATGAGTGAATCGTCTGCGAGCGGAGAGCGTCGATGCGCGCGAGCTGGCGCTCGACGGCGCGACGTGCTGCTGGCCCGACTTGGAACAGCGGTTGATCGGAATTCACCGGCCAGCGATCGGCGCCGCGTTCGATCTCGGTCAGCGCGCTCTGAATTCGATCGGCGATTTCGCCGGCCGCCTTTTCCGTGAACGTGACCAGCACCATGCGTTCGGGCGCGACATCGTCGTCGCCGAGGAGGAGGTCGAGAACTTTGGCGACGATCGCGGTGGTCTTTCCAGTTCCGGCTCCGGCTTCAATGACGACGTTTTGCCGTGGGGGACGGCCGCCCTCGGCCGTCTGGACAGCGGAGGGCCGCTGTCCTCCACTGAGAAACCCGAAGGTCTGCTGCTGCGTGCTCATTCGAGCGACTCCAGCAGTGCGCGAGGATCGTCGAAGTTCGCCAGGATGCGTTGTTCGGCGTCCGAATGTTTCGTCCGGCAGGAATGATTCACCGGGCAATACCGACAGGACTGTTCTTCAGGAAACGCGGGAAAACGTCCGCGCAACATCGAGGCGATGAAGAGATCGAGTGTCTCGCGAAGCCGCGGCTCGGCATCGGCGAGATCGAACTTCATCTTCTCCGGCTTGTTTCCGGGCATCAACGGTTTGATCGCGCCGCGAACGTTTCGTGTGGCGAAAAACTCCCCGACGGCCATCGCGTACAGTGCGAGCTGCAGCCGCACGCCGCGATCGACCTTGTCGGCCAGATCTTTGTGTTTGTCTGCCTTTCCCGATTTGTAATCGACGATGCGAAGCGCGTCTTCGCCTTCATCAATGCGGTCGATTGATCCTTCCACGCGAATCGCCACATCGTGCGTGTCGATGACGAACGGCTCCGGATGATCAACCGCACCGCGCTTGAGGTACTTCGGGCCGAATTTGTATTCGAAGTATTTCGGCCGCCATCCATTCTTCACCAGATCCTCAATATCCTCGGTCAGAAACGCGTGGAGATTTCGTTTCGTCGATCGCCGCTCGATCGCCCGCATGACGCGGTTGAACGCAGGCACTCGCGCTTCTTCTTCATCGAAAGTCTGATCGATGATGGTATTCAGCCGCTCGCGAAAATCGGGTGGCGGAAAAACGTTCAGCGAGCGATAGAAGCGCTCGAGGATCGTGTGATCGAGCTTTCCCTTCTCGCGAGCATTCATCTGCAGCTCGCGATCGGGGTCGTCGTAATCGATGGCGCCGAGGATTCGTTTGAGCAGGAACTTTTGAGGGCATTCGCCGAAGGCCTCGAGCTCGGTCGGCGAGAGCGCCTGTATTTCATTACTAATTAATGTATATATTTTCTCGTCCGAGATGTACCCGTCGAACGCCGAGCGCGTGCCGGCGAACTGCATGAGCTGCAGTTGGCGGCTGTTTGCACGTAGCGCCGGCTCTCCAGCCGGCGCGGACCGGCTGAGAGCCGGTCCTACGTTCTTCAGCATCCGCGAGGGGCGCAAAATCTTGCCGAAGGCATCGCTGTTCGCGAAGGAGAAGCGGACGGAGCTCGATGCGCCGTCGAGCAGGAGCTGAAAGAGCAGCCGCTCCTCGTCGCGGCCGTCGCCGATCTCGCGAACGCCGAGCTGGCGCCGTTCGCTGTCGGGCAGCAGTGGATCATCGACGCGCCGCTGCGGAAGCGTCGATTCCTGCGCCCGAATGACGAAAACGTGCTGGAAGGAGCGGCCGCGAAATTTCATGACGTCGCCCGCCCATACCAGCGGGTAGCGGGTGGCGGGTGGCGGGTGGCGGAGCTCGGTATTCTCGATCAGCTCGAGCACCGTTGCTAGATCGACCTGATGGTTCCAGCGGCCTAACAGCGCGGCTATGTCATCGAGCGCCGCTGCCGCGGCAAGATCGAGATCGGTATCGAGGCGGAATTTTGCGACAATGCGATCAAGGCTCGCCGAGGAGAGGGATCGAAGCTCGGAAGCGATGTGATCGAAACTCTCCAGCGCCGGCTCATCGCGCCAAAGCCGAATCTGGCGTGTGGCGACATCGAGGCGGTCGACGTTGACGTGCTCGCGCGGCATGAAGCCGTCGCGCAAAATATCGATGACGTCACTGCGCGCAAAGTTGCGCTCCCTCGCGCGGAGGATCGCCGCCACGCCGCGGCCGAGGCGGTGAGCGATCAGCGAAACGTCGTTGCGCGCGCTGACCGCGAATCCGAGCTCGCCCGAGAAGCGCTGCAGAAGACGCACGTCATCGGGATCGAGCGAGCGTGCGACGATTCCGATTTCACTCGCCGGCGTTCCGCCGTCGAGCAGCTCACGCACAGCGCCGCAGACCGAGCGCAGCTCGGCTTCCTTGTTCGCGTATTGTTCGACCGTTGTCTTTGGTGCTTTGATGCAGCGTCCTCGCCGACCGGCACAAAAATCGTTGTCATTTTTTCGGCGGCGATCAGCGCATTCACCAGCCGCAGTTGCGCGCCAGTCATGTCGTAGAACCCCGCGAGAATCTGTTGTGGAACGGGCGTCTGTCCGATCAAGACAGCGGCGCGCTCGAGAACATCCGCCGGATCTACAGCCGGTAGAGCGGCGATGAGCTTCTCGTATGCGCGCCAGGCGCGAATCAGGATGGCGCTCCGGCCGCGACTCCGCGCTCGCAGCTCGAATTCCGCGAGGCTGATGCCGCTGTCGCGGACATCGCGATACGAGCGCTCCATCATCGGGGCGATGCCGCGCGTGTTCATCATCGGATCATCGATGCTCGCGAGCGCGGTGCGCATCGCCAGATGACGCTCGGAATCTGAGGCTATGTGCGGGTATTCGCCGCAATCGTTCAGCACTCGACAGGCGAATGTGTCGAGCATCAACAGACGCTTGCTTACAGGCCGGCCGCCGAGGACGGCGGCCCTCCATTGGATCTGCGATGCCAAGCCACCCGACGCGACGATCACATCGTCGCGCGACGCGAGCTCATCAGCAATTTCGCGATAGCGCGCGAAGTGGAGGAGGGGAGGCATCGGGCGAGTTGCGATCGATTTTACTCGCTGAAGCCGTTGCCGCGCTCGAATGCGAAACTAAGTGACCATCCAGGTCCACCCGTCCGGATCGTCAACGCGGAACTCCCCGCCAGGCGACCAGAACGGATACGTCACTTCGCCGACTTGCACGCCGCGCGCAGTGAGCTGCCGGCGATACGCTGGCATGTCTTCAACGTACAGGTAAAACATCACGTCTTGTGCGCCAGGATTCAGCGGCCGGCCTGTCAACGTGATCATGATCTGCGACGCTCGCCCGCGATGGAGCCACGCAAAAGTCTTGATGCCCTGCTCGTTCTGTTGCGGTTCTTTGCCGAGTTCGAATCCGAGCTTCTGGTAAAACTCGATCGACCGCTGTACGTCCGCGACATGAATGAGCGCCACGACCGCCTTCAACGCGGGCTGTTCACTCGCCTTCATTCGGATCGACGACGGCCGCCGCGGTGAGCTCCTCCGACGCCGCGGCGTACTCCGGCACCTCGTTCGGCCGCACGTACTTGGCGACGATGTCTTTCGTTCCGAAGACGCCGAGCTTCTCCATGAGAAACTCGAACTTCTCCTCGAGCGCGGCGATGATCGGCTGCTTTGCGCTGTCCGGCATGTCCCACATCCGCTGCTTGAAGGGGCCGATTGCTTTCTTGCGAGTCTTGTAGACAAATTGCTCGTCGGTCTCGCCCGCTTTGCGCTCATCCGCCGCGTTTGCGAAGCAGAAATCGCGAATCTCCCGCTTCATCTCCTCGGGGAAACTCGGCGCGTCGAGCACCATGTTCTGAAATCCGGTGGCGAGGTGGATCTCGACAGCATTGCTCTCCGGAAATTTGTTGAAGACGGATTCGGGCAGCGTCGACGCGCCGTGCTGCACCGAACCGGCGATGCCGTATTCCTTTCGGCAGATCTCGGTGGTTTTCCGCAGGACTTCGAAATCGATCTTCGCTTGAGCGATGCTGCCATCGGCGAGCGGAACGCCGCCATGCGAGGTGCCGGTCTGCACCGAGATCTTGCTGATGCCGGTCTGATTTCCGATCCGCTGCAGGAGGCCGTTCATGTAGGCGCGCACTTCATCGGGCTGCGTGTTGTACTTGCCGACTTCACCGATCTCGCCGCCGATCGAAACCGTGATTCCCTTCGGCTCCCGCGCCCGAATGTATTGCGTAAAGTGCGCGGTGCCCTCGTAGTTCGCACGCTGTTGTTCTTCGCGGCTCTGAAAACTCAAATCGACGAGCGTGGAGGTATCGATGTCGATGTTGTAGAACTCGGCTGCGAGCGCCTCATCGATCAGCGACTCCAGCGCTTTCGTCTCCGCTTTGCGTCCTTCGTCGGTGACCCATTTCTTTGCGCTCGCCTGGAAGTGATCGCCCTGAATGAACACCGGTCCGCGGAAATTCTCGCGAATCGCCGCGGCCAGCACGCACGACGCATATTCGGCAGGACGCTGCTCGGTGTAGCCGATTTCCGATCGAGCGATTTCGAAAATGAACGCGCCTACGTCGTGGCGCATCGCTGCGCGGAAGAGCGCGCGCGCGGAGTCGTATGTGATCGCGCGAATGTTGAATGCCGGCACCGTGAATCGCCGCGGCATCTCGCCGCGTCCGACGGCCATGTACAGCGCGTAAATCGACGCCGATGCCGCGCCGCGGCTGCGCGCCTCGACGTGAATCTTTTTTCGCGCGGCGGCTTTCGCGTTCACATCGCCGAACACGGCCTCACGGACCAGTTTGTCGATTTCGTGGCTCATGGCCGGATTATAGATTCCCGTCGACGTAGCGGCGGATCTGCTCGATCAACATGGCGACGTCGAACGGCTTCTGCACGGCGTCGTCGGCACCTAATTCGGCGAGCTCGGCGCGCGTGAGCCGCTCGCCGCTGAGAATCAGAATCGGGAGCTTGTCACAGCCGGGCTCGCCTCGAAGAGTGCGGATCACCTCGTGGCCCGACATGCCCGGCATGTTCTTGTCGAGGAGGACCAGCGCGGGACGCTGCTGACGCGCGACGTCAATCGCTTTGACGCCGCTCTCGGCTGTCACCGCCTGAAAGCCGAACTCCTTGAGGAGATTGCGCATCAGCGCGAGAATCGGGCCGTCGTCGTCGACGACGAGAATGAGCGGCTTTTCGTTCATTGCACCGCGGACGTTTTAGTTTTTGCAGTGTACGGCAATTGCTGACAGGATGCAGAGTGTATGACTGTTCGTCACGATCGCAAAGTGTCGATCCTTGACGTCATGGGTCCAGTCATGGTGGGTCCATCCAGCTCGCACACTGCCGGCACGGCGCGCCTCGGACGCGTGGCGCGAGAAATCCTCGATGAGGACCCGGTCAGCGTCCGCTTCTATCTTCACCCGCCGCTCGCGGCCACGTATCGCGGGCATGGATCGGACTTCGCGCTGGTCGGCGGCGCGATCGGGCTGAATGTCGATGATCCGCGCATCCCGGAGGCGATCCGAATCGCCGAGCAGATGGGTGTCAATATCGAATTTCACGACGAAGACCTCGGCGAAGTTCATCCGAACACGGCACGCGTCGAGATCGAAGGAAAATCGCGAAAGGCGGAGATCGTCGGATCGTCGATCGGCGGCGGCGTAATCGAAGTATTTAATATCAATGGTTTTCAGACACGATTTAAAGGCGACTCGCCGACGCTGCTCCTTTTCTACCGCGACCGCCCCGGCATGATCTCTGAGGTAACGAGGATCATCGCCGAGGAGGGGATCAATATCGCCTCGTTGTATTGCTCCCGGAAGCAGCGCGGCAAGGACGCGTTCATGCAGATCGATGTCGACTCGCCGATCTCAGGCGCGGCGCTGGGAAGGATTGCCGCAGTCGCTGACGTTTCCGAGGCGAGATATCTGGATCGAATCCCATGATTGAGTCATTCGCCCAACTGGAACAAATCGGCAAAGATCGCGACCTCGCCGAGGTGTTTCTGGAAGTCGACGAGCAGGAGCACGCGATCCCGCGCGAGCAAATCCTCGAGGCGCTGAGCAAGCGCCGCCAGGTGATGCGTGACTGCATCGATCGCGGCAAAGGCGGCGGCCTGTCGATGGGGAAGCTCGTCGGCAACGAAGCGAAGCTGCTCAACGAGGCGTTTCAAAACGGGCGGACGTTCCTCGATCCGCTGACGGTCAAAGCGGAGCTATACGCGTTGTCGGTTATGGGCGAGAACTCGCGGATGGGCGTCATCGTCGCCGCGCCGACGGCAGGCGCGGGTGGTGTCGTCCCCGGCATGCTGCTCGCGCTCGAGGAAGAGCGCAAAGTCGATCCGGAGAAGACCGTTCGCGCGCTCGTCGTCGCGGGCGTCGATGGGCGCGGCGGCGGTCGCGTACATGATGGGCGGAAAGACGCATCAGTCAATCCACGCTGCCGCAATTGCTCTCAAGAACACCCTCGGACTCGTCTGCGATCCGGTCGGCGGCCTCGTCGAAGTGCCTTGCGTGAAGCGCAACGCGCTGTTCGCCGTTCACGGCCTAACAGCCGCACAACTCGCGCTTGCCGGCGTCGATTCGGTCATTCCGATGGATGAGATCGTCGAGGCGATGGTGCGTATCGGCCGCGCACTGCCGCGCGGACTGAAAGAAACCGCGGAAGGCGGGCTTGCGACGACCGTCACCGGCTGCGAGATCGGCCAGCGCCTGAAAGACGAAGCGAATCAGCGCCGCGCCGCGCGGGCGGCGGAGCGCGAGAGACTGGCGCAGGAGCGGAAATCTGAGTTTGCGAAGTAGCGCGGTCTTAGTGTGGGTGCCGGCTCTCCAGCCGGCACACGGCCGGCCAGAGGGCCGGCCGCCACACGCAACATCGAGACCTCGCAACTACGGGTAGTACCCCCGAATCGTCTTCGCCCTTCCCTCGCTGACCTGCACCGACACTTCGCGCCACTTCGAGCCGGGCTTCACATCCGTCGCGGGATAGAAGCCGAGGATGTATTGCGAGCGCAGCTCGTTCTGGATGTCGCCGTAAATGCGTCCGAGGTCGGAGGCCTGCTCGATGAAGTAGACGTTTCCGCCGGTCTCGCTGCAGAAGCGGCTGAGTTTGTAACGGACGTCGACTTCGGTAGCGTGGATGCCGATGCCAATCGCGTAAACGGGCACTGCGGCGCGTCGGGCGTACTCCAGCGCCTGTTCGAATGAGAATTTCGAGGCAGTATCTTTTCCGTCGGTGATGAGGACCAGCGCCTTCTGCCCTTTGATGCCCACGAAGTTGTAAAGCGAGTAGACAACTGCATCGTAAAGCGCCGTGGCCTCCTCGGCGCGCAGCTTTGCCAGGCCGGCGTTCACGTCGGCGAGCTTGGGCGACCAGCGCTGAATCAATTGCGGCTGCGTGTCGAACGAGACGAGAAACGCGCGGTCGCCTTTGCGCATCACGGCGGCGAAGAACTGCGATCCCGCCTTGCGAGCCTCGTCCATGCGAGGCTGCATCGACGCGGAGGTGTCGACTGCCATTCCGATCGACAGCGGCAGATTGTCGACGTGTTCGAACTTGGTGACCTTGACCGGTTTTCCGTCATCGAGAACTTTGAACGCCGCCTGCGGCAGGTCGTTGACCGGATGACCATTTCGGATGACTGTCGTCGGCAGCTCGATGAGGTGGACGTTCACCTCCTCCATGAACTGCGGCGTGTTGATCATGACGAGGTCTTCGACCGGCGGCTGCGCCGGCTCATCTTTCAGAGTGGCAACGACGCGCAGGTATCCGACCCCTTCGGTTTTCGGGATGTCGATCGTCTGCACCCACGGAGGCCCGAACAGCGTTGCCAGGCGCGTGTCGTTGAGAAACAGCTCGACGTTATCGAGCCTCTTGCCATCCGGAACGTTCACCGCCATCTCGACGCGCGTCTTGCCGTGCACATTGAGCGCGACGCGCGGCGTAACGATGCGCACGCGAAACGGCTCGTTCCCAGTATTGATGACGAGCTCATCGCCGGTGATCGCCTCGTTTTTCTCGTTGACCGCCACCGCCCGGATGCGGTGCAACCGCGGGACATCTCCGAAATCGAGATCGAGCGTGTATGGCGGCTGACGCTTGATCATGATCTTCTTGCCGTCGAGATAGAACTCGACGCCCTTGATGTCGTCGCCATACGCGAGCGTCTCGATGTGTTGAATGCCGCTGAGCAGATCGTTGGCCAGCGGGACGATGCGAAGGCGCGTGCTGTTCGACTCGATGTCGTCTTTGATTTGACCGAGCATCGCCGCTGCAGCCTCTTTCGCCTTCCGCTGCTCGGGCGTGTCCTGAAGCTCGGGCACGGTGACGGTTTTCTCGATGATCGCTTCGGCGTTCGAGTTCGGATCGAGCACTTTGATGCGCGCTTTGTAATCGGCAGGCCGCAGGAAGCGATCGATCACCACGGCGACCTTGTCATCTTTGAGGTCGCCGGGATAGTCGAAGCGGTAGCGGTAGTTTTCAAACAACTGATCTTCTTTCAGCACTTCGCCTGTGACGTCGAGGCTGTAGAGCCTCGTTCCATTCACATCCTTCGATGTGAGTTGCGCCCGCGGAACCAGCAGTGTGATCTGCGTATCGGTGCGACTTCCCTGTTTGGCGGGAAACTGAACGGAGAAATCGGCGTTGAGTTTCGGCGCGTTCGGATTTGCCAGCACGACAGAGCGAAGGATCTTGTGCACATCCTCCTCGTTCACCTCGGGAGGATTGAAGACTTTCATGATGTCGGTCTTGTTCAATTGCGATTGATAAATCGCTTTCATGATCTCGTCGCCATTCGTGCACGTGCATTCCACGACCGTCATCGTGGTGAACGCGTTGCAGGGACCGAAAACTTTTTGCACGGCTTCGGCCGAGGTGAGGCTCGTGGCAATCACCTCTTCGGAGATCAGATCGGCGAAGGAGTTCATGTCGGTGGCACCAATTCCGTAGGGGATCCACAGCTTGTAGTCGCTGCCGTAGCGCTGCTGTCTGCATATTTGTCAGGAGCCGGCAATTCTGAGAGTCGATGATTTCGTTCGGCTCGCCGTGGATCAGGTAAATCCGCGACCGATCGGACGAGACGTTCTTGAACTGCTCCTTCACCGTTTCGAGGCGTGCGTAATATTGGTCTCGAAAGGTGTGGTTGGTCGTTCCTTGCATGGCGTCACGGCGGCGCCAGAACTCGGTGATGTAGATGTCGCGCTGAGGGTCAGTCTCCAGAAGCAGGAACGTGTCGAGCTCCGAATCCTGCATGATGGGCTCGACATCCGCCAAAAACTGTCGATATTTGTCCGAGAGATTCTTGATGCGCTCCTTGCGCTCGCGCCGCGAAAGCTTCCGGATGCCCTGGTCCTGCTTGGGGGCCGGCTGGTCGGGCGACGCCTTGGGCGGGTTGGGCGGATTGTTTGTCTGCGCGACAATGTTCGGAACGGCGAGAGCGAATACCGCGACGAGGGCAACGAAGGTATGTTTCATTAATGGTCCTGAGAACGATGTCTGATGCGCGTCTACCTCGATAACAACGCCACCACACCTTTGCATCCTGCGGTTCTTCACGCTCTGCAGGATGCGCTGGCAGACGTATACGGTAACGCTTCCAGCATTCATAAAGAAGGCCAAACAGCTCGCCGCAGAATCGAAGACGCTCGCGAGTCGGTAGCGCGTCTCATCGGCGCGACCGCGCGGGAGGTCGTTTTTACCAGCGGCGGTACCGAGTCTAACAACGCGGCGATCTTTGGTGCGGTGCCGCTTTCCACTCGTCAACACATTGTCACAACTGCAGTCGAGCATCCCTCGGTGATCGAGCCGGTGCAGGAGCTCGGCCGCCGAGGTCAGGAGATCACCATCGTCCCGCCCGACCGCAGCGGCGAGGTGCCTGCTGAGCGAGTCATTGCTGCCATTCGTCCCGAGACGCGCCTCGTGACGATGATGCTCGCGAACAACGAAACCGGGGTGATTCAACCCGTCGGCGACGTCGCTCGCGTCTGCCGCGAGCGCGGAATCCTCTTTCACTGCGATGCCGTGCAGGCTGCCGGAAAAATCGATATCGATGTCGAAGCTCTCGGCGTCGACACGCTGTCGATGTCCGCACACAAGCTGCATGCGCCGAAGGGCATCGGCGCGCTTTACGTTCGCAAAGGACTCACGCTCGAGGCCTATCTTCTCGGCGGGTCTCAGGAGCGAAGGCGCAGGGCAGGAACCGAAAACGTACCGCTGGCAATCGCCTTCGGGGTCGCCGCCGAGATTGCGCGCGAGCGACCGGATGTCGGCGCGATGCGCGATCATTTTGAGCTCCACCTCGGCGACCTGGCGATCACGATCAACGGCGCAACCGTCCCGCGTCTGCCGAATACCAGCAGCGTCACCTTTCACGGCGCGGACGCGGAGGGCGTCGTCATCGGCCTCGATCTCAACGGCGTCGCCGTCTCGACCGGCTCCGCATGTTCATCCGGACGCGTGGAGCCGAGCCGAATTCTCCTGGCGATGGGTCTCACCGCGGACGAGGCGCGGAGCACTGTTCGCTTCTCGCTGAGCCGCTTCACGACGGCCGAGGAGGTGGATCGGGCGGCAGAGCTGGTGAGGGAGATCGTGCCGCGGGCGTCTGGTCGCGGCCTCTCAGCCCGCGAGGCCGGCTAAGAGCCGGCCACCACACTGCGTTAAAGTAGTGTCGGGTCCACATGTTAGATAGGCCGATTTTCGAGGGGGATTTGCGGCGCGTTCAGATCGCTGACGTGCTGAGCTTTGTCTCGATGATCCGCGGCAGCGGGAAGCTCGTGCTCAAACAGGGGCGGCTCGAGCGAACATTGCATTGGATCGAAGGGGAGATCACCTTCGCCACCTCCAACTCTGCCGAACAATCCCTCGGTCAATTTCTTTTGCGCAATGGAAAGATTACGCAGGAGCAGTACGACGAGTCTGCCCAACGGGTGACTCCTCACATGCGTCACGGCAAAGCGCTCGTTCAGATGGGCGCGATCTCGCCGAACGATCTCTGGTGGGGACTGAAGAATCAGGCGCTGGAGATCATCTATTCGCTTTTCGCGTGGAGCGAGGGGTCGTTCAGTTTTGTCGAGGCGGGGGAGCAGGTGCTGAGCGAGCGAATCGTGCTGTCGATCAACACGCAGGGCGCGATCATGGAAGGCATCCGCCGTGTCGACGAGACCGCGCGCATTCGCGAAAAGATCACCAGCCCGGAGATGGTCTTCGCAAAGACCGGCGAAACGCCCGATTTCAAAGAGCTCGATATGAGTGAAGATGAGATCGCCGTCTACAACAATATCGACGGCCAACTCACGGTTCGCGGTCTCATTGGCAAATCGGATCCCACCGACTTCGAGGTCATGCGCATCCTGTTTCAGCTTCTCATGGCGCGACTCATCGAGATGGCGCCGGAGGAGCGGGAGACACGCCCGGTGTTCCTGGATGTCGAAGACTCGCCGGAGCTACTCAAGATCATCTCCACGTACAACGACATGTTCGGCCGGCTATTCGACTCGCTCGCTTCCGCCGTGGGTGAGGTATCGGCTCGCGAACTCTTCGGTTCCGCGCTGGAGAGCGCCACGAGCGATGATCTGTGGACGGGCGTCTTCTTCGATCAATACGGACGCTTCGACGAGAACATGCTGATGGCGAATATCTCGGAGCTGCCCTTCGAGCGCCGGCAGAGCGCGCTCGAGGAAGGCCTGAACGCGCTGCTTTCCGTGCAGCTCTTCGAGGTTTCGCAGCACCTCGATGCGGAGGGGAAGATCGACGTCTTTCGCTTCATCGAGGATCAGAAAGCCGCGATTTAGTATCCTTCGCGCCTCATGTTTCCCACTCTTCTCCGCATCGGCAATTTCGAGATCACCACCTTCGGCCTGATGATGTTCATCGCGTTCATCGCGGGCGGTTGGGTTCTCACGAAGCAATTTCGGCGCTACGGCTTGTCGGAGGATTTGGCGTCATCCGTCGTCATGGCAGGGGCGATCGGCGGCATCTTCGGCGCCAAAATCTACTACGCCATTCTCTTCAGGGACTGGCACCTGCTATTCGATCGTGCCGGTCTGGTGTGGTACGGCGGGCTGATTGGCGGGACGATCGCTTGCTCGTGGTACTTGTTACACAAGCGCGTTGACTATTTCACCGGAGCGGACGCGATCGCGCCGGCGCTGGCAATCGGTTACGGACTGGGACGCATCGGATGCTTTCTCGTCGGTGACGACTACGGCCGGCCAACGAACTCGTGGATCGGAATCGCCTTTCCTAAAGGATCGCCGCCGACGACCGCCGAGAGTCTGCGTCAGTTCGGCGTGCACGTCGATCCGTCGATTCCTCCCGATCAGATTCTGCGTGTGTATCCAACCCAGCTTTTCGAGTCAGCGGCGGCCTTCGTCGTCTTTTTCATTCTCCTCGCCGCCGGCCGCCGCCCGCATCCGAAAGGACGTGTGTTCGGGCTCTTTTTTCTGCTGATGGGCATCGAGCGCTTTCTCGTGGAGATCGTTCGCGCGAAAGATGATCGGTTCCTGGGGCCGTTCACGATTGCGCAGTTGATTAGTGTGATCGCGATCATTATCGGGACGTTCTTGGCATTACGGCGGGACAAGGCGATTGCGGCTGCCGAGGCGTGAAGTTCACCACAGAGAGCACAGAGTACACAGAGACGTCTCCGTGCTCTCTGTGTTCTCTGTGGTGAAGCTAAACTAGAAAAACGACGAATGCGGTTCACATTCACGACGGCCGGCGAATCCCACGGCCCTCAGCTCACGATCATCGTCAGCGGAATGCCGGCCGGCGTGCGCCTCGATCGCGAGCGCATCAACCGCGATCTCGCCCGTCGCCAGCATGGTTACGGGCGCGGTGGGCGGATGAAGATCGAGCATGACGAGGCGGAAATCGCCGGCGGCATCCGTGGAGGCGAGACGCTCGGATCGCCGATCGCCATCACCATTCGCAACCGCGATTTTGAAAACTGGCGTGGAGCGATGGATCCGTGGGACGTCGATTCTGCGGAGTCGGAGAAGCGCCGCGTGCACGCGCCGCGGCCAGGCCACGCCGATCTCGCCGGCGGGATGAAGTACGACCGCCATGATTTGCGCGACATTCTCGAACGCGCATCTGCGCGCGAAACCGCGTCACGCGTTGCCGCCGGTGCCATCGCGAAGGAACTGCTGCGCGTCTTCGAAATCGAGATCCGATCGGGAATCGTCTCGGTCGGCTCCGCAGGCGATCCCGAATATTCGCCGACGTGGGAAGAGCTCTGCGCCGTCGATGATGATTCGCCGCTCCGCGCAGTGAAACGCGAGCATCAAGAGGCGATGATCAAAGCGATCGACGCCGCTCGCGAAGCCGGCGAGACCCTCGGCGGCACCATCGTCGCCGCGGCGCACGGAGTGCCCCTGGGACTCGGCTCCTATGTGCAGTGGACCGACAAGCTCGATGGACGAATCGGGCAGGCGATTCTTTCCATTCATGCGGTGAAGGCGGTGGCGATTGGGGATGGTGTCGCGGGCGCGCGCCGCGTCGGCTCGGAGGTTCACGATCCGATCTACTTCGACGAGCAGCGGCGCTACCACCGCACCACGAATCGATGTCGTCATCCGCGCTTTCATGAAGCCGATCTCGACGCTCCGCCGCGGCTTGCCATCCGTCGACATCGAGACGCGCGAAGAGCATCGATCGGCGTGGGAGCGGAGCGACGTCACCGCAGTGCCGGCGTGCGGCGTCGTATGCGAGGCGATGCTGGCCGTCGCGCTCGCGGATGCGATGCGCGAAAAATTCGGCGGGGATTCGCTCGAGGAGATGCGCCGGAATTACGATGCCTATGTCGAACAGCTTTCGCGTTTCTGAGCTCGGATTCGTTTTTCTTCTCATCGCCTGCACGCATATGCATCCGGCGTTTATCCGCGGGCCTCAGGGACGGCTGCACGTTGACGACGGCGGCAGCGGCGACGCGATTCCCGTCCTTTTCGTCCACGGTAACGGCGCAAACCTCACACAATGGCGCGCGCAGCTCGATCATCTGCGCCGGTCCCGGCGGGCCGTGGCGTTCGATCTTAGCGGCATGGGGCAGTCGGAAGTTCCCGCGGACGGCGATTACTCCGTTGTAGCGATGGCCAGCGATGTCCAGGCTGTCGCCGACGCCCTTCGTTTGAAGCGCTTCGTCATCGTTGGCCACTCGTACGGCGGAGCGGTCGTCGCCGAGTATGCGGCGAGACATCCTGAGCGCATCGCCGGAGTCGTCTTCGCGGATGCAGCGGGCAACGTGAAGATTACGGATGCTGAGGCGCAGGCATTCCTTGCGGCGATGCGCAAAGACAAAGACGCGTTCGTGCGGCAGTGGTTCGCGCCGATCCTGGCTCCGTCGTCCAGCGACGTGCGGAACGCCGTGCTCGAATCGGTCCACAACACTCCGGTGCAGGCACTCGCGTCGGCGCTCGATGGAATGCGTGCGATCGATATGCGCGCGCTGCTCGATGCCTGGCACGGTCCCCGTTTGAACATCGCTGCGGCCGACATCGAGAGTCCGTCATCGCTTCACGTGCAGTTTCCCGATGTGCCCGTTCGCAAAATGCACGGCACCGGCCATTGGCTGATGATGGACAAGCCCGACGAATTCAACCGCATTCTCGATGAATTTCTGGCCGGCTGCGCTAGCCTTGACAGCCGCTCGCCAGCGCCATATATTGATCGAACTGTTGATCAATTAATATGGCACCGCGGTCCTACCAAATGGAGAAGCGCGCCGAGGGCGCCGAGTCGACGAGGCGGCGGATTGTCGAGGCCACGCTGCAGCTTCACGCGGAGCGCGGTGTCGTCGCCACGTCGCACAAAGACGTCGCAGAGCGGGCCGATGTCAGCGTGGGAACCGTCTATCACCATTTTCCCACGCTCGATTCCATCGTCCGCGCGTGCGGCGCGCACGTCCGCGAGCTGCATCCGCTGCCCTCTCCCGACATCATCGACGGGGACGCGCCACGCAGGAAGCGCATCGAGACAGCAATGCGCGAGCTGGTCGCGTCGTATGCGTCGATGCCATGGCTCGAGAAGCTTCGCTCGGAACGGAGTGCCGTGCCCGCGCTCGACGTGGGCATCTCGATGCGTGAGCAGGCGGTGGCGCGCGTGATTCGCAAGGCTCTCGGCGCGACGACTCCTGCGAAGGTCGCCGTTGTCGCAGCAATCATCGATCCTGCTGTCGTCAATCGTCTGTTGGAGAGTGGAATGTCACCTCAAAAGGCGGCGAAAACCCTCGCCGCAATCGTCAATTCCTGGCTCGAAGGAGAAGATCAGTGATCACGAACTCGCAATCGGGAACGAACATCGAAGAAATCGCCGCAGGGATTTTCCGTATCAACACGCCATTCCAGGAAATCCCGGGCGGATTCTCATTCAATCAATACCTCGTCGTTGACGATGAGCCGCTGCTGTTTCACACGGGAATGCGCCGGATGTTTCCCTTGGTCTCCGAGGCGATCGGACGCGTGATCAACATCGAAAAGCTGCGGTACATCGCCTTCTCGCACTTCGAATCGGACGAGTGTGGTGCGCTGAATCACTTTCTCGCTGAAGCGCCGAACGCGATACCGCTATGCAGCCGCGTCGCCGCGCTCGTCTCCGTGAATGATTACGCTGACCGTCCGCCGAAAGCGATGGCCGATGGTGAACGCCTCTCGATCGGCAAGCGCGAGTTTGTCTGGATCGACGCTGCGCATATCTCTTTTCTCCGGCGACATCTTCACGCAGGGCGGCCTCGGCCGAGAAGCGGTCATCGAGGACGATCTCGTCGAGCCGAGCGACGCATTTCGCGTTGGGTTCTCAAAGCACGCCGGCCTTCCGGACTCGTGGGCGCACACCAGCGATTCCGAACCGGTGATCGAGAAACTCGCCTCTCTCGGCGCGACAACCATCGCGAATATGCACGGAAGCTGCTGGCGCGGTTCCAGCGACACCGCTGCGTCGATGCTGCGCGAGTTGGCCCGCCGCGTAGCCGCGCCGCCTACTGACTAGTAGACGCCCGGAATGAGGCGCTTCGTCCTCGCGGCATACTGCCGATATTGTTCGCCGAAGTGACTCGAAAGCGCGGCTTCTTCAACACGGATGCGATACGCGAATCCCGTCAACGCGCCGGCGAGGATGATCGCCAGGCTCAGCCAATTGCCGAAGGCGAAGCCCAGGCCGATGAAGGAAACGAGCGCGCCGCTGTATGACGGATGACGAACGATTTTGTAGATGCCGCGCTCGATCAGTTCGTGTGATTCCTGAATCGTGACCCGAACGGTGAAGAAACGCCGCAACGTCACGATTGCCGTCGCGCGAATTGCGATGCCCACGAGAATGAGTGCGACGCCGAGCCAGAAGAGATCCGGCATTCGGCCGATCGGCAAACGATGGATGGCGCTGGCCGCGAATATGCTCGCGACCAGCAGGACCCAGAGGATGGTGTGCGAGCCGCGATCGAGAACTGACCTTCCTTCCGAGCGCCGGCTGATTACGCCAACAAGCAGCTCGAGCGCGACCCAGATCGCTGAGACAAGCAAAAGAACCGTCTCATGGTTCATGATTCGATTGTACGCATGGATAAGAAATCAGTTCGCGAGCTCTTCCCTGTCACGAGGAACCTGGTCTATTTCAATCACGCCGCAGTCGGCCCGCTCTCCACGCGCGCATACGAGGCGATGGAGCGGCACGCGCGCGACCAGCGAGATCAGGGAGCACTTCATTGGCGCGAGTGGTATGCCGAATACGATCGACTTCGCGCATCCGCGGCGCGACTAATCGGCGCGGAGTCAAATGAAATCGCGATCCTGAAAAACACGTCGGAAGGGCTCTCATTCGTCGCAGAGGGCTACCGCTGGAAGAGTGGTGAGAATGTTGTCACCACGGCGCTGGAGTTTCCGCCGAACTACACCCCGTGGAAGTGGCTGGAGCGACGCGGTGTGGAATGCCGGGTGGCGACACTACCGACTGTAGAGACGATTGAGCCGCTGATCGACGATCGCACGCGAATTGTCAGCGTGTCGTCGGTTGCGTTTCACAATGGCTTCACCTCCGATCTCGACGCGATCGGCGAGTTGTGCGCGCGGCGAAACGCGCTGTTGTGCGTCGACGCGATCCAGGGTCTCGGCGCGCTGCCCATTGACGTCCGCAAATCGAAAATCGCATTCCTTGCCGCCGACGGACACAAATGGATGTGCGGCCCCGAAGGCGCGACGATTTTCTACGTTGCCGCGGAGCATCGCGACCGGCTCGATGTCCTCGAACACGGTTGGACCAACAGCAAAAGGCCCGGTACTTTTCTACAGGTCGATCCTGGCGTGTTGTCAGACTCCCGCAGATTCGAAGCTGGATCGCTGAATACGAACGGGATCCATGGTCTGCGCGCGGCGATCGATCTGCTGCTGGAAATCGGAATCGACACGATTGCCGGGGAAGTGATTCGCATCGCAACGAGACTCGCAGATTGCCTCGAAGAGATCGGATGGCGCGTTGCATCGCCGCGTCCGGTCGCCTCCGGAATCATCGGCGCGATTCCACCGGGCGTAGAGCGTTCCCTGTTGAAATGGCATCGCATGCTCGAGGAGAACGGTGTTGTCTGCGCGCCGCGCGAAGGCATGCTGCGGCTTTCACCGCATTTCTACAACGATGATGCGGAAATCGATCGCGTGATTAACCTCTTGTCATCCCGAGCGTAGCGAGGGAACTGGGGGCGATGGGCGGTACGATTCTCTGCAATTTGAATTCTTCGTCGCCCCCGCCCGCCAGGCCCCTCGCTGACGCTCGGGGTGACAACAAATATTGACGTCGCTGAAACGAAACCCCATCATCATTTCATGCTGACAGTGATGGTGGTGGCGGGGCTGGCGCTCGTTACCGGCGCGGTCATCGGCTGGCTTCTGGCCGCACCGCGCGCGCATCGAGCCGAGGTGGCGAGGGCGGTGGCGGAGACGAGGGTGGAGGAGATCGAGCGCGCCCGCGCATCAATCGCCGACACGTTTCTCGCTGAAGCACAGCGAGCGTTTCAGCACGTTGGCGAATCGCTCGTGCAGATGAGCAAAACGCAAATCGACGGCTCGCTCGACACGAAACGCGCCGAGATCGAGACGATGCTGACGCCCGTGCGCGAGATGCTCGATCAGTATCGAAATGAGCTGGTGAAGAGCGAGCGCGTGCGCAACGAAGCTTACGGCGGGCTGCAGCAGCAAATCCTCGGTTTGATGTCCATTCAGCAGTCGGCGCAACGTGAGGCGTCGCGATTAGCGAACGCGCTGCAATCGCCGGCAGTGCGTGGCTCGTGGGGTGAGAATTCGCTCAAACGCTGCGTCGAGCTCGCCGGCATGAGCGAATTCTGCGACTTCGACACGCAGGAGACTTTCTGGAACGAAGAGGGGCGCCGGCTGCGTCCCGATCTGATCATTCGCCTTCCGAACAATCGGGTGATCGCTGTCGACGCGAAAGTGCCGCTCACTGAATTCCAAGCTGCGGCAAACGAGATTGATGAGAACCGCAAGCGCGACCTGCTGCAGGCGCATGCGAAGACGCTGCGGCGGCACATCGATACGCTGAGCCGGCGTGAGTATCAGTCAGCCATTGGGCAGACGCTCGACTTCACGGTGATGTTCCTGCCGGGCGAGCATTTCCTCT